>JAQICV010000041.1 GCA_027858315.1 Candidatus Woesearchaeota archaeon | reverse complement strand
CATAAGAATATTTCTTTTATTCTAAATTTTCAATTTAGATTTTTTATTCAAAAAATAAATTTTTAGATAAAAATAGATAATTAGTTGTTGTTTATACTCAATCGGATGAAGCCAAATTTTAGTTAAATTTATAAATTATAAAAATCAGACTATGTATCCAAAATAAATTACAGGTGATACAAATGAAAGCTTTAAATTGTTGTGATTTAGGTGCAGAAGATTATTTTATTGCAACAGGTAATAGTGATGAAGAAGTTGTAGAAAAAATGATTAAACATGCAAGGTCTAAACATAAGGAAAAATTTAATAATTTAAACAAAAAAGAAGAGAAAAAAATACTTGAAATTATGAAAAAAAAAATATATACTTACTAATCTGAAATTGGAAAAGTATGTTTTAATTTTTAATTTTTATGATTGACACTACCTTTAACTAATACAATATATTTTAAAAGAAATCAACTGTGAAAAATATATGGGTTTTTTTAAAAAGTTTTTATCAAAAGAGAATCATGAGCTCTCAGAAGAAGATAAGGTTAAACTTAGTACAATTCTTAAAGGTGATGATAAAGAAAAAGAAGTAGAAGAAGAAGTTCCTAGTTCTCCTATTACTAAAGTTGTAGAATCCGGAAATTTGGAATTAGAATCTATTGTTGAAAAACTAAATTTTTCAGAAATTAAACAATTAAGACTTTTACTTGACAAAAAAGAAGGAACATTGTCTACTCATTATGAAAATTCTGAAGAAGATAATAGTCCTGAAGAGTACATTAGTGTTGAAAAATCTAATAATCAAGTTGAAGAAATTGAAATTGAAGAACCAATTACTGATGACGATTTAGATAAAGAAAAAATTGAAGATGTTGAGGATACACATGATATCTCTAATGAAGAACCTTTTGAAATCCAAGAAATAGATGATGTCAATAAAATCGAAGAAGAATTTTCTACTACAAAAGATGATGTTGAAGAACCTAAAGTTGATGAAAATTTAAATGAAATTGAAATTGAGACTACTTCTAAAGAGAATAACGAAGTAATAATTGAAGAAACATCTACAAAAGAAGAAGAAAAAGAATCCCAATCTGATGTTGAAGATGATGTTTTCGAGATAAAAGAAGACCACCCAATTCATGAAAAGTATATTCTTGATAAAATTAAAGATATTTTTGGTAGGGAAAATGTTTTTGAGAAAATTGATACAAAATCTAAACACGAGATTATTAATGGTAAAAATATTCAATATATTGGTATTAGAAAGTTGGATGCTTTTGAAAAAAATGAAACTACACTAGATCAAAACGCATGGTTTATTAGGAATATTAAAAAACTTGTAGAGCTTAAAAAATTTAAAATGGTTGAAAGTAATCCTTCACTTAAAGAACTTATGTTAGAAAATGAGAATAATCCGGTTCTTTTATGCTATAAAGCAACACAATTATTAAAGAGTCCTGAAGAATTTAATTTTGATTAAAAAAATTAATCTAATTTTAAATCTCTATTTAAATATAATTTCTTAATACTTAATTTTTAAAAATAAAATGATTATAACTAAAAAACTTATGGGTGGAAATGTTAGCATTGAAATTAACAATTCTGAAAATGATAAGAAAGTTATTGAATATGGTTTCTTTGAGATGCAAAAATTGATTAACAAATTTAATTTTTTTGATGATGAGAGCATGCTCTCAAAATTGAATTTAAATAAGGATATTGAAAATGATTCTGAATTTAAATTTATTCTTGAAAAGGGAATGGAATTTTATTCAAAGACAAATGGATTGTTTAATATTTTTTTAGGAAAAGATATTAGGGATAGGAAAACTAATTCTAAAGTTAAAGAGGGATTAAATTTAGATATTGATTCTATAATTATTTTTGAAAATGGAAAAATAAAACTTAATTCTGATATTGAACTTGATTTAGGTGGTTTTGTTAAAGGGTATATTATTGATGTAATTCTTAATTTGATTAAAAAAAAATATGATAAGTCCAATATTTATATTGATGCAAGAGGAGATATTGTTCTTGATTCTTCTAAGAAAATAAGGATTTATATTAACAACCCTTTTGAAAATAAAATTATTGAACAAGAATATGTTGATATGAAGAGAGGTTCAATTATAACTTCTGGTCATGATAAACAAAAATATAAATTTGGTTCTCATATTTTAGGAAATAAAAGTGATATTTATACTATTACACTTATTTCAGAAAAAGATAAATGTTATGAACTTGATGCTCTTGGAACTTATTTTATTCAACTTAATTCTGAAGATGTTTTGAAAAAGATAGAATTTGATGAGAAGTATAAAAATATTGAAATATTAATTATTTTAGAGAACGGAAAAATATTAAAGAGTAGTTTCTTTGATATGTATAAATAGAAAATGTTTTATATCTAATTCAATAACAACTCAAATTTACATGAAATCTAAGATTTCTAAATAGAACTTTATTTGAAGTAAAAAAAGTTTGTCTGTAATCAAAGATGACTGAGCAGAATTTTTTTGAAGTCAAAAAAATTTATAAACTCATTTCATTTTAATTTACCATGGATGTAATTTATATTTTTGCAATTATTTCGGGAATTATTTTTCTAGGCTACTTAAGTGAGTGGATTTTCAAAAAGACTAATATCCCTGATGTTTTGTTTTTAATTGGAACAGGTATAGCTTTAAGATATTATTTTAAGATTGTAACTCCAGAATCATTTGTGAGTATTGCAGGAATTTTTACAACTTTTGCACTTGTTTTTTTATTGTTTCAAGGAGCACTTAGTATTGATTTTAGAAGTTTAATTAAAGTTTTACCAAAAACTCTTAGTCTTACAATTGTTCATTTTCTTTTGACAATAGCTGTTGTAACTCTTATTACATATGGCTTATTTCAATCATGGACTATTGCTTTACTTTGTGGAATGGTTTTAGGTGGAACTTCTTCAGCTGTTGTTATTCCTCTTATCCAAAATATCTCAATTAGAGAAAGATTCGGGAATGTTTTGACACTAGAGAGCGCTATTACAGATGTTTTAGGAATTATTAGTGTTATTACACTTCTTCAAATTCTTGAGACTGGCCAAATTGTTGCAAGTGGAATTTTTAAGAGTGTCTTATCTTCATTTTCTATGGCAATTATTGTTGCTACAATTTTTGGTATGATCTGGATTGTTTTAATGAGTAAATTTGAAGAGTTAATTGATATGCATATTCTAACTATAGGATTAGTTGTTGGACTTTATGCATTTATAGAGAGTCCTTTTGTTAGTGCATCTGGAGCTATAGGAGCTTTAACTTTTGGTTTGATTTTAGGAAATTCTAGATCAATTTTAGGTTTTATGAATAAGAATAAAGATGAGCAAATTGAGAAAAGAGCAGCAAGATTTAGGAGTCATGATAAAAAGGACGAAATATTGGATTTGAGGGCTAATAAAAGAGTTTTATCTAATAATGCTAAAGTGATTTTTTCAGAGATTTCATTTTTCTTAAAGATATTTTTCTTTGTATATTTAGGAATTTTAATTGAATTTTCAGACCCATTCATTTTTGTTTGGGGTTTCATTATCACATTTGGAATTTATTTAATTAGACCTTTTGCAGTTAAGATGGTTTTTTTAAAAGATAAGGATTTAGAAAAAGATAGATTATTTTTAGAGAGTCTTATCCCTAAAGGATTAGCTGCAGCAGTTCTAGCTCAATTAAGTGTTCAATCGGAGGTTCTAAATGGAGCAGCTGCTAATTTTGTTAATGTTGTTTTAAGCGTTGTAGTTATTAGTATTATCTTTACTTCAATTTTTATTTTCCTTGCTGAGAAGAACTTAGTTAAAGGATTTTTTAATAAAACACTTTATCCTGTGATTAAAAAATAAATCTAAAATTATTAGGTTAATTTTTGGTTATTTTTAGAATATCTATTGGAGTATTTATTTTATACTCATATTAAAAAATGGAGTATTTTAATGAAAAATCTTTACTTTTTGGTTTTGATTTTAGTTTTTATTTTTTTATTCATATTTCTTTGAAAAAAGAAGATATAAACTATTGGTAAAATTCCTGCTGTATTTAGAATGAATATGAAAACAAACCAAACCAATTGATTGTTTCTACCTGCTTTCCACATTCCTATAGCTTTCCAAGTCATATCCCAGATTACAAGAAATACGACGAGCATAATGAATAATATTTTTAATGCTAAATAATCGACCATACACTTTACTTATGATAATTATTTATAATTGTTCCTAAATAATCTTAATAGTAAAAGTCACTCCTAAAAAATTGGAAGAAAGAATATAAAATGAGTTTATAATAAAATAATATGGATTTTTTCAATAAGTTCAAAAATATATTTACTTTAGATAATACTAAGGAACTTGTTGAAAATTACTTTGAGAGAGGGCTTGCAAATACATATTTAGGATTTAGAGAAAGGGCAATTGAAAATTTTAATAAAGTTATTGAACTTGACCCAACATTTACTGAAGCTTATTACAAAAGAGGAATTTTATATAAGGATTTAGGAGACTTAAAAAATGCAAAAAAGGATTTTATAGTCTTAGAGAAACTTTTCAAAGAAGAGAATAAGAATTCTAAGAGAAAAAAAGAACTAGAAAAAGAACTTAAACATATTAAAACAATTCTTAAAAATCTAGAAGATAATAATAACAATGATATTAGTGAAGATAATAAAACATTTGAAAATAATAAAAAAACTACGAGAGTAGAAATTGAGAAAGAAGAAGAAGATTATTATAAAAAAGATATGGAAATTAAGAGAACACTAAAAGAGAAAGAAGATAAAAAAGAATTAGAACAAAAATATGATTGGAGTGAGAAAATTAAATTTAAGAAAGAACTTTCAAATAAAAAAAACCTTGATGAAGATGATTATAAAAAATTTCATGATAAATTTGTGAAAATTATTGAAGATAATAAAAAATTTAAAGAAGATGATGAAATTGTCAAAGTTAATTTCTCAAAAGAACTAAAAGATAATCAAAGAAAAGAAGATATTACTTCAATAAAAAAGATTAGATTAGATAGTGATGATGAAATTAAGGAGAAAAAAGAAGATATTAAAATTGAGTTTTCAAAATATAATGATGATGAGGATAAAAAAGATTATATTCGAAATTATGAAAATGCTATTTCGGATTTGAATAAATCACTTGAACTAGGAAATGATAATCCACAAATATTTTATTTTTTAGGACTTATTTATGAAAAACTGCTAAATTATGAAAAAGCTATATCTAATTATGAAAAATCTCTAGATAGAGATAAAAATTTGTTTTTAGCATATCAAGGAATTGGGAATGTGTATAAAATAAAAAAAGATTATTCACTTGCAATTAAAAGTTACAATAAAGTAATTGAAATTAACCCTAAATTTGAGGATGCCTATTTTGAAAAAGCAGAAATATTTCTTTTAGAGAATAAGTTTGAAGAATCAGAAATAGAATTTAATAATTGTTTGAGATTAAATCCTAATAATTCTGAATGTTATTATTACAAAGGTTTAATTGCTGAGAGGAGGAAAAACATTGAACTTGCAATTAAAAATTATAATAATGCTCTAGATATTGATAAAGAAAATTTCAAGATATATTTACAACTATACAAGATTTATAGAGAAAAGGGAGATATTGAGAATTCGGAGAGATGTTTTAATATGTATAAAAAAATAAAAGATAAAATTGAATCAAAATAATGTTATTGCAAAGAAGCTTAAACCTAGTATTGAAAAAATAAATGTGAATAATATTACAAAAATTAACCAAAATATCCATACTAAAAATGCTTTTCCTAAACTTAGATGAAATAATTCTTTAAATACAATTAACACTAGGATGAATGCTATAATTGTTCCATATATTCTAAAAATTGCTTGAGCAAAAATTGTAAGAATACTGACTAGTATCATTACAAAAAATGTTTTTAAAATAGTAGTTTTTCCTCCAAAAGTTTTTGCTGCAAGGTATAGAGGTAATGAAGATATTACAATTAATAGAAAAACTATTAAAATCGTTAGTGTAACTTCTGTTAATGCCATGATAGTAGTTTCAGGAGAACGAGGTTTATAAAAGTTAGTTTTATAAATTCTAAATTCATATAACATGAGTGATGAAAAGATGGAAAAAACAAAAAAAATAGAAAAATATAATACTCAACTTAAAGATTTAGGAGAAGATATTGACCAAAACTTGTTGTTTAAAATTACAACATATCTTGGGCCAAGTATATATAATGCAGATGCTGAGTTAGTTTCATGTGGTGATGAAAAGGAACTAGAAACAGTGAAACATAATTTTTTAAAAATAAAGTTAGGTTTAGAAGAACTTTCTGAAGATAAACTTGATAAAGCAATTATGGAAGTCCGTGATAAACTTAAGAATCATGGAAGAAAGAATAGAGCAGTATTTTACTATCTACTGACTAAAAAATTTAGGAAGGAATCAATATTTGAGTAAGGTAATTTGAAATTAATTGAAATATTTTTAGTTATTCCTTAAAATTTGAGATATTTGAAAGAATAAAACGATAAGTATATAATTTACAAAATCCATATCATCTAATGAAAAAAATTAGTGAGAACCCAGATTTAGTGGATTTTTTAGCAGATTATAACTTTGAAGTTATTGATATTATTAAAACTTTAAGGAAAATAATTTATAAAAAGTATGAAGATATTGAAGAAAAGGTCAATTTTGAATTGAAAAGCATACTCTACCATCATCCAATATCGGGATATATTATTGGAATTTTTCCTATAAAAGATTATGTTAAGCTTTCATTTGGACATGGAGACTTAATAGTTGATAGATATAAAATATTTGATAAAAAAAGTGAAGATAAGATAAAATATGTCAAATTTAAACATGCAGAAGAAATTGATGAAGATATTATTAATGATTATATAGGACAATCAGTTTTAATAAAAAAGAAAAGAATTAGCGATGTTTTGTAAATATATAAATATAATTAAAATAATTTATAAAGATTTAATGAAATAATTAATTATGAATAAAAAGAAAAAATTAATATTTTTGATAGTTTTATTAATTATTATTTTAGGTTTGATTTCACTATTTTCTTTTAAAACTTATAATAAGTATCAAATGTGGGATTTGCATAAAGATTATTTTAATCAAGATGAATCTACACAAAAGATAGAAGATTGGATGAATATTAAATCTATTGAGAGTAGATTTGAGGTTGATTTCAAAAATGAATTAAATATAGATTTGAGTTTTTATGATAAAAGGAAACCTCTTTCAACTATTTGTATTGAAGAAAATCTAGATTGTAAAAATATTATTAGAGATTTAAATAAGAAATATAACCTAAATGATAATTCTTCAGGTGATAATAAAAAATGAGTTTAGATTTTATATTTGATTATTTTGAAGAGAATATTATTTTTGCTCTTTCATTCTTTACTTTTTTCTCTCAAATTGGAGTTCCACTTGGAGCAATTTTTTTGATTATGTTTGCAGGTTCTTCTACTTATAGTATTTCATATCTTTTCTTGATAATATTAATTATTATTATTTTTACAATTACTGGAGATATTTTTGCATATAAAATAGGTGAGAAATATGGAAGCAAATTATTAGAAAAATATAAACATAAGAAGTTTATTTCAAAAAATTATAACAAAAGTGAGAAAGCAATGAGTAAATATGGAAGTTCTAGTATATTTTTTACTAGATTTTTAATTACTGGACTTGGACCTGCTATGAATTATATAGCCGGATTGAATAAGTTTGATTTTAAAAAGTTTATAATATTTATAATATTTGGGGAGATTCTATATGCAACTATATTTGCTTCATTAGGGTTTTTCTTTAAAGAAACATGGGGAGAATTGCTTACTCTGATTTCTGATTTCTCATTATTAATATTTCTACTTCTGATAGGATTTTTTGTGACAAGAAAAATCTATTTCCTGATTAAAGTTGATTATGCGTAGATTTAAGTATATAGGTTTCAATAATATATATATCTTGTTTCAAACATAGAAAAATATAACAAATTGATAAAATACAATGAAAATAATAATTGATCTGTTTTTAGTTATTTTAATGAGCAGTAGCACATTTGCATTTAATGGTAATGGACAACAAGGCAAAGGTTTTGGAAAGAATCAAGGTGGACAGGTTTACTTAATTTATGATGATACTCAAGTAGATCATCAAACTCAAATTGATGCATATCCAATTGAAGAATTAAGCCAGGAAGAGATGAATGGTTTATTGCTTATGAAAGAAGAAGAAAAGTTAGCAAGAGATGTTTATTTAGAACTTTATGATATTTGGTCTCAACAAATTTTCACAAATATTGCAAGTAGTGAACAAACACATACTACTGCAGTTAAATCTCTTTTAGATAAGTATGATATTGAAGACCCAATGACAAATGATGAAAGAGGAGTATTTGAAAATCAAGAATTACAAGATTTGTATAATCAATTAGTAGAACAAGGTTCAAATTCATTAGTTGATGCACTAAGTGTTGGAGCAACAGTTGAAGATTTAGATATTAAAGATTTACAAGATTTATTAGATTGCTTGAAAGAAATGGTGGAGTTTATGAGCCTCAATTTATTACTGAAGAAGATTATAATTTAATTTTATCAGGTGATATGGAAACTGGAACTCAATATGATTCTCAAGGAGCTCAAACTCAAGTAAGTAGTCAGAATAAGAATTCTAATGCTGCAGATAATGGAGTTAATCAAATTAATGAAAATAATGTACAACAAGTAAATCAAGTTCAATCTAAAAATATGTTTTCAAAAATGTGGACAGGGTTTAAAGGTTGGTTTAGTTAATTATTTTATTGAAAATAATTAAATCTATCTCTTCTTTTCTCAAATTACTAATATTTCAAGTTAATTTTATAAATTCACAAATCATATACTCCTGATATGATAGACAAAGTTAAGAAATATGGAATTATAATTATTATCGTGATAATTTTTACTCTTTTTAGTTTTAGTGTTGTTGAGCTGATTAAACCACAACCTAATTACAATGATTATTGCGCTCAGGATTCAAGACCTTTTATTGACAAGCAAGGCAATGATTCTTGTCCTCTATTTGAAAATCCTTCTAAAGAAGAACAATTGATTTGTAGTCAGAGTGAAGGTTTTATAGAATATACATATGATAGCGTAAATTGTCCTATAAGTTATGAATGTAATACTTGTCAAGCAGAATATAATAAAGCATCAAAAGATTTTAGACTTTTAGGATTTATTGTAACGAGTGTTATGGGACTTATTGCAATTATTGTTGGAATGTATACAACATCTAAGAAAAATGCTACAGATTGGATTATATCAGGTCTTTTAATTGGTGGAATAAGTACCGTTTTTTTTGGTACTGCACAGTATTTTTCTGATATGGGAAGATATGCAAGACCTGCAATATTACTTGTTGAATTTATACTTATTGTATGGATTGCGCTTAGAATATTTAAAGATGATAAAAATAAATTAATCAAATGAAAACTAGGAAACAAGAAAGGGAGATTTTAACATTTTATCTAAAATCTCAAGGAATTGTTGATAAGAATGTATTAAATGCATTGCTTGAAGTTCCAAGAGAAAATTTTGTTTTAAAAGAAAATAAAGATTACGCTTATTTAGATTCTGCATTACCTATTTGCGCATTACAGAGCATTTCTCAACCTTTTGTTGTTGCGTATATGACTCAGATGCTAAATTTAGATGAATATGATTTAGTTTTAGAAATTGGAACTGGTAGTGGATACCAATCAGCGATTTTAAGCAAAATTGTTAGTAAGGTAATTAGTTACGAGATTATTCCAGAGCTTTGTAATTTTGCAAAAAATAACTTGAAACAATCTAAAATAGATAATGTTGTTATTAAATGTATAGATGGTTCTGATGTTCAAGAAGAAAATTATTTCGATAAAGCAATAATTACTACAGCAATAGATAAAGTGCCAATAAGTATTATCAAATCTTTGAAAGAAGGAGGAGTGATAGTCTTACCTGAAGGAGACTTGCATTCTCAAAGGCTTACAAAGTATGTTAAAAGTGCTGATGAACTTAAACTTGTAATGAAATCTATATCTGTGAGATTTGTGCCTTTTAGTGGTAGAGATAGTTTGGTTTGAATTTAATAGTAAAATTACAAGTAATTTATATTTTATTTAGAATTTTTGTTTGTTTAAAAAGAATAAAATATTTATTCTTCAGAATCTGAAGATTCAGCACCAATTTTTACATTAACTGCTTTTAATCCTCTGTCATCTTTTTGAGTTTCGAAATCTACATTATCTCCCTCATTTAATTCTACTCCACCCTCAATACCTGAGATGTGAACGAAGTACTCTTTCTCGTCTTCAGCTTTGATGAATCCAAAGCCTTTTAATTGGTTAAAAAATTTAACTGTTCCTTTCATTTTTATCTTCTCCTAAAATTATTACTTCTTGGTAATTCAATATCACTTGAACCACATTCTTTACAGGACAGAACTTTCTTTCCCCCAGATGCTTTACCATGAGAATAATTTTTTCGTGTTATTATTTTATTACTATTACAACTTTTACAAATCATTTGTTTAATACCTATTCATTGACCGTTATTAATAGCCACTTTTTGCATGTATAATAAAACATTGATATAAAATTTGTAATTTTATTCAAAATTATGTATTATTAATATTATTTTATTTTTACTATGCTAAGAATAGAGAGAATAGTTTTATTTATAATATTATTGGTTTTATTTGCTTAATTTTATAAATTTGAAAAACCATATCCGATAATGGAATCTAAAGATGTAATAGAGTTTTGGTTTAATTTAGAGCCTAAAGCATGGTTTGAGAAGAATCCTGAATTAGATAAAAAAATTCGTGAGAAGTTTGAAGATTTGTACTATAAAGCTATAAATCTGGGACTTACATCTTGGGAAGAGGATCCAGAGTCTACTCTTGCTTTGATTATTCTACTTGATCAATTTCCTAGGAATATGTATAGAGGAACTACTAAAAGCTTTGCAAGTGATAATTTAGCTCTAAATGTTGCTAAAAGAGCAATTGAAAAAGGTTTTAATAAAAAAGTTAAAAGAGGAAGAAATTTTTTTTATATGCCATTTATGCACTCTGAGAGCTTGAATGAACAAGAAAAGTGTGTTGAATTTTTTGAAGAAATGGCTAAAGAGAAAGGATTAGATTTGAAAGAGAGTACGAAATATGCTAATCTACATAAAGAAATTATTAAAGAATTTGGAAGATTTCCATATAGAAATGAAATTTTAGGTAGAGAGTCGACTATTGAAGAGATTAAATATTTGGCTGAGAATAGTGGATTTTGAGGAAACTCAAATTTTATAAATCTTAAACATAATTTTTATTTATATGAAAGAGTATAATATCAATGGAAAAACATTAATATTTAAACCACATGAGTTTGAAGGACTAAAATCTGTTGAATATTATGAAAATCAAATTATTTCTGCTTTGAGCAAAATTGGAGTTTTGAAAGATTATATTGAAATTGAGTATGATGATGATTTTGCACAAGTATTATGGGTTATTAATGGTAAAGAATTTATTTTTAGATGTAAAAGCCAAAAAAATGCTGAAAAGAACCTTGGAGCTATTGCTCAAGCAATTCAGGAAGATATAAGGCAGATTACGAGAGGAATTAAAGACCTTTTTACAATTATGAATCAATATGAGTCTAAATTGAAAAAGACTAAAAAAAAAAAGAATTTATTTGATTTTGGAGAATCTAAAGATTCATCTGAAGTATTTTCTATTAATAACATTAAAAGTGATTCAATAGTAAATGAGGAATTAGATTCAAAGTTTGAATATTTGAGTAAATTAACTAATGATAAATTAGATTTATACTATTTTAAATTTAAAGAAGAATGTATTAAAAATAATAATAATAGTCATCCAATGCTTAAAGCACTTAAAATAATTAGATATAGAAGAAATTTGAAGTTGTAAAATATTTTAATAGTGCTCAACTTTATAAATTGCTAAGTTTATATTATAGAATGGCAAAAACAGAAAATATATAAAATGAAAAGCTAGTCTCAATTTTAGCCTATTTCCTAGTTGGAATTATATGGTATTTTGCTGATGAGAAAATGAAAAAAAGTTCTTATGTGAAATTCCATACTAAACAAGCTTTAAATTTACTAATTATATCATTAGTATTTAACATTGCCTTTGCAATTTTAGGCAGCATTTTGGCTTTTACTATAGTATTGATACCTATAATTATATTTATAGAAGTAATTGTTAGTATCACAATATTTGTATTATGGATAATTGGACTTGTTAATTCAATTAATGGGAAAAATGATGAGATACCTATTGTTGGTTCTTATGCAGATAAATATTTAAAATTCTAAAATATTTATTGTTTAATTTTTTTGAAAATTTAATAAAAATAGTGAAATTTGTATTTAAATTTTAGTTATTTTAGAAATATAGGTCTGACCCAATAAACGGATCTTCCTTGAGTAGCGAAGAGTGGATTTGAACCACTGACCTCAGGGTTATGAGCCCTGCGAGCACTCCTAACTGCTCCACTTCGCTATAAAAAATAATTTGAATTAATCACGGTCAAAAGACTAAGTCTTTTTCGGTGGTCGATTCATTCATCGACTATGCAATAATTCTTAGTTTGTTATCTGGAGTTTTTGCAATGTGATCTTTAATTTTTACAAATTTACCACCTGCTTTCTCGATTTTTGCAACTGCGCTATCTGATGCACTAAGTGCAACTACAGTTACTTTTTTAGATAATAAACCGTCACCTAAAATTTTTCCACAAACAATAATTGTTTCTGAATCTTTTACTAACTTGTCAATTTTACCAACATTTACTTGTGACCTTTGACTCGCAGGACCAGCTAATTTTACTGCCACTGCTTTCCACACCTTAACACCAGTCTTATTAGATAATTTTCTTAAATCTTGAACGGTATCAAATAGAACCTTGTTTGTTGTTTTTGTTTTTGGAACTTGCGCCATGATACAAAAGAAAATGAAATTGGATTTATAAACTTTGTTCATAAACAAAGTAACTAATGAATTAATTCATTCATTTTACTTAACTGTTACACTTTTCGCCAAATTTCTAGGCTTGTCTGGGTTAAATCCTAATACTAAAGTCATTTTTAATGATAAAATCTGCATTAAAATTACTGTAAATATCGCTTTAAAATTTTCAGGAACTTCAAGGTAATAATCGTATATTTCATGATTTTTACTACCTATTCCAATTATAATCCCACAACGAGTTTTAATTTCAAGTGCATTTGATAAAATTTCAGAATCATCTCCAATTACAACTACAGGAACTCCACTTTCAATTAAAGCTAAACTTCCATGCTTAAGTTCTCCTCCTGCAAAACCTTCAGCATGAATATATGAAATTTCTTTTAATTTTAGAGCTCCTTCAAGTGCTAGAGGATAGTAAGAATTTCTTCCAATAAAAAAGAAACTTTTTTGGTCTCTAAAGTCGAAACAGATATTATCTAGAACTCCTTGATTGTTAGATATAACTTCTTCGAAATCTCTCTCATAACGCTCAATAAATACTCCTAAATCTTCTTCTATGTATAGATTCTCAATTACTTTTGAGAAAAATATTTGAGAAGTGAAAGCTTTTGTTGATGCTACAGATATTTCTTTTTCACAATTTAGATATACACTATTTGTTGCAAACCTATCAAGAGTCGAATTTATACTATTTGTTACTGTGAAAATCTCATTTTTTTTTTTTAATTCTTTTAGAGGATAAATTAAATCTGCAGTTTCTCCTGATTGTGAAAATACTACTACCAATGAATTTTTTATTACATTTGCATAATTTTTAAGTTCTGATGCTATAACTAGTTGAGATAATATTCCAAGACTAAGTAATCTATAGTGTAAAAAAATAGCTGCATGATATGAAGTACCTGCACCAGTTAATATTATTCTTTTTTTCTTTTTTATCCTATCTAGTAAATAACTTATACTTTTAAGATTTGAAGGAGTTATGAAATTTTTTAAATCTCGTTGCTCTAAAATCTCTTTTTCCATATAATAAGTCGTCAATTTTTCAGTAGAGTCGAAAATATGTTCTGATTTATAACTCTGCTTTGAGATTCTTTTAAATGCTAGGTTATAAAATTCAAAAGATAAATTATTATCTATAACTGATGCCAAAAAAAACTCATCATCATCTAATATGAAATGTAGCTCAGAATTTTTTTGAACTAAGTTTGAATCACTTGAAATAAATAATTCGTCATTACCTATACCAAAAATTAAAGGATTAATATTTTTATATCCAAGTACATAATTTTTATATTTTAATAGAAATGAAAATTCCCCTTGTAATTCTTGAATTACTTTTTTTGAGGCTTCAATTAAACTTTTTCGTATATCACCAAAATCTTCAAAAAAATAAGAGTATAGCATTGGAATTACTTCTGTGTCTGTATCGGAGATAAATTTATGACCAAAATTTTTGAGTCTTTCTCTAACCTCTGAAAAGTTTTCAACTATTCCATTCATAACTACAAAAAAATTTTCTGATGAATCAAATTGAGGGTGGGCATTATTTATTGAAATTCCACCATGGGTGGCCCACCTTGTATGTCCTAATTCAATATTGCTTTTTATGTCTGAAAATTTATGAAAATCCATGAAATCAAGTTCACCTATATTTTTTTCATAGATACTTTCTTCAGTTAAACAATTATACATTAAAATACCATATGAATCATAACCTCTGTACTCTAATTCTTTGATTCCTTCAAGTGTTTTTCTTGGATCTAGATTATTTATAGATAACCTACCTATTATTCCACACATTCTAAAATAAACCTCTTAAATTTTTTCTATTAAATTCTAATTGAGAAATATTATTTAAACCTTTTTTAGAATGTAAATCTTGCATATTTAATCTAAAAAATTTACTACTTATAAACTCTTTTGCTAAATTTAAGCTTAATATATTAACTTTATAATTTTTTACTAATTTCATAATACTTATTACTAAAGATTTTTAGCTTATAAAGGGTTTTAAAAAAATCATAATACTATTATGAATAAATTTATAAAAGATTGAAACTAATACTAACTATGAAAATATTAAAAGAAGAGAAAAATAAAAATTATGCTTTAGATACTTGTGAAATTGACATTGAGAATATTGAAAATTTAAATAATAAAGTTATTCGTGAAATCCTAAAATTAATTTCTGAAGAACCTATGTACCCAAAACAAATTGCAAAGGCCTTAAATGTTCATGAACAAAATATTTATTATTATATTAAAAAGCTAGAAAAAACTAAAATAATTGAAATAGAAAGAAAAGAAAATATTAATGGAACAAATGCGAATTTTTATACTACTTCTTCAGATTCATTTTTTTTTAGATTTAAAGATTTTAGAGAAACTACGAGTATTCATGAAAAAGAATCAAATTATCTTAATCCATTTATTGAGAAAGGTGAATTAAATTCAATTATAGTTGTTGGTTCTCCTGATCCTCATGGACCTCAAAAAGCTCGTTCAAGAGACGGATATTTTGGTATGGACCTTGCACTTTTTTTAGGTAGTTTTCTAAATTATGTTCCTAATAGTAAAGTAATGCTTGATACTGAAATTTCTCAAAAACAAATTGAGGATAATAATTTAATTGTTATAGGAGGCCCAATTGTTAATAAGGTAACTTTGGAGATTAATGACCAAATGCCAATATTTTTTGATGAAGAAAAAAAAGGAATTTATTCTAATATAACTAAAAAAACATATTTTAATGATGAAATTGGAATTATTAATAAAATATCTAATCCTTATAATAAAGATAAAAAAATACTCATAGTTGCAGGACTTAGGAATGCAGGTACAAAGTCTGCAATTCTATCTTTTTTAAAATATTTTTCTAATATTAAAGGTGGGAACATATTTGACTCAAAAATCGAAAGTAAAGTAGTTGAAGGTATAGATTTAGATTCAGATGGAATTGTTGATGATGTCGAATTTTTAGAATAAAAATCTGCTTGAGAATTTTAAATTATCATTGTTGAGTTTCTCGAATAATTAAATTAAATATTTTCTTCGAGAATTAGTATTATATTTTGGTCCCATAAATATTTGGGATTTTTTAACATTTCAATTACTTTTTCTTTAGGATATGCATCTTTATACGACCTTTCATTTAATAATGCATCATATACATCACAAATTGCAACAATTTGTGCAATTGTGTCAATTATTGAATTATTTTCTCTTAATTTAAGTGTTCCTTCTTCAACATGATGTTTTCTTGGATAAGATTGGAATTCATCATATTCATGATGGGCAATTATTATTTTTCTTATATCAACAGGAAAACTTAATAAAAAATCAAACCCAAGTTTTGAATGATTTTTCATAATCTCCCTTTCTTTGTCATTAAGACTAGTAGTTTTAGATAATATTTCTTTTGGAATTCCTAATTTACCTATATCATGAAAAAGTCCAGATATTGTTGCAAGTCTTACTTGATTAATCTCTAATAATTTGTTGAATGCAATAATTGTAGAATACATTCCAACTCTTAATGAGTGTTCATATGTTTCATTATGGTGATATTTTAAAAAATCAAGATACTTCTTAATGTTTGGCTCTTCAATTATTTCCTCAAAAAAAGTTCTTGCATTCATTTTAATTCTTAATAATTCTAAACTTCAAATAATATAAACATTTGCATTCTAGAGAAAATAAAAATTACAGATATTTTTAGTTAATAAAGTTTATAAACAATAAGACCATAAAATATTTATGTTAGATAAGGTAAGAGAACAACTTAAGACAACTTCACCTACAAAATATAATAGAATTAGAAATTACATGGAGCTTTTAGAACAAAATGTAGAGATTTCTAGTGCTAGAGATAAAAAAAATGTTACAGATATTAAAGATCTTGCTACAAATCTTATTAAAAAAGTAAAAGTTTACTATAGAATTAATATTATCCTTTATTTTGCAATCTACTTCTCATTTTTTTCTTATTTTCTACCTGATTTTTTATTATTTACTGAGCTTGGGGTTTTAATTAGTAGAGTTATTAGTGTTTTTGGAACCACAGTATTTATTATTGCAGTGTTTTTTTCGCAAAAAATTATTGATTTATATTACCAAGATTTGAATCTTTTAACTGCACATTTAATTGCAATTTATACTAAGCACCAGAAAGAAACAATAGAAGAAATTATGAGTGATAAGAAAAATATCTATGAAGTATTTATTGAATTTTTTAGAAAAAGATATTAAGATTTAAAAAAATTTATTTTACTTGTCGATAATTTAATAACTTAAATTATCGAGCAAACTTTATTCATTTAGAATAAAGTTTATGTACAACAACTGAACCAACTTTAATTGCTTCAATTACTTTTTTCTCACCAATATATCCTACATCCGATGCTTGACCACCCATTGTTGGATAGAATAGAGTTTTATCTAAGATGATGTATTTTGATTTGTCAAATTCAAATTCTTTTAGTATTTCTGCATCTTCCTCCTCTTTATTTACATCAGCATAAAATAAAAGTTTTGTTTCAGGAATTCCTTCTACAAATTCTGTTAGTTTATTTTTCATTACTTTTTGCTCTGAGGCTTTTCTACTCTCAAAAAATTCTGCAACTAGTGTGAAGAAGTTTGCAGGAATTTCAATTATTTTTCCTTGTTTTTCAAAGCTCTCTTTGAATTCATCTGGAGTTATTCCATCTGAAATATAGTATTTGATAAATTCTTCTGTTGATAAATTTTTATCTTTTTTGATTAGAGTTTTAATTTTATTTTCAACTTTTTCTTTATGATGAATGTACTTTTTAACTTCTAAATCAATTATCTTTTTAATTCCATCAAGCTCTTTAACAAATTCAGGATATAAATCTTTTACTTCTTCTGCTTGTAGAACAATTACATCGAATAAGTTTATGTCCCAATTAAATTTATAGATAAAATCAAGAGCCCTTCTTAGAACTAGCCTTAAATTGTACCCACCTTTGACATTTGAAGGTAGAGCGCCGTCTGCTAAAGCATAAAGTAGTGTTTTTGTGTGATCTGCAATTGAATATATACCTGCAACAGGTTCTACTTCTTCTTTTAGTACATCAACACTAAGGCCAATTTTTTTAGCAATATTAATCCATGCTTTATCAATATCATCAGTTTCATCAAGATTTAAAATACCTGAATATGGTAAGAATTTGTTATATACTTCCCAATTTGGTTTTAAACCTGTTTTCTCAAATAGGTATTTGGATACTACTGGCATTGATGCTTCATATTGATTAATACTTCCTTTTGAAAACCAACAACATCTTTCAAGTCCCATTCCCATATCTAATACTTTTAATTTTAAAGGTTTTATCTCTGAGATGTCATTTGCATTACTCATATCAAACCACATGTAAACTTGATTTCCTAATTCTAGTCCTCTTGAAAAGAATTCCATTGAAGGACCACAATCTCCTCCACCTACCCATGCATCTTCATGAATTTGTAGTTCTTCTTTTGGAATTCCCATAACTACTGTAAACCAATCATATAAATCTTTCATATATTTTGCTTGGTCGTATTCTTCAGGTTTCTTAAAAGCGCATTGTCCAATCATTACAAAATTTGTTCCATGTCTTCCTGTATAACCAACATTATCAATATCACCAAATCTTAAACAATTTTGAGGAATTGTAACTAATTCTGCTGGAGGTGCTACAATACCTTTTGTAACATATGGTTGAAAACCTATGATTGAAGCAATATTGAAATCTAAATCATCTCTCCACCGAGCAACAATAGGAAATCTTTCTACATGCATATAACCTCTTTTTTCTAAAAATTCTCTAAATAATTGATAAGTCTCTGCAAATTCCATTTTTCTTGTCGCAGGAGTCTCGCCAATAAAAGTATATGTACCAACACAATTTGAATCTCCACATACTTCTCTTTTAACAGAAGACCAAAACATACAAGAACAAGTTGAACATTTTTGTCTTTTTAATCCAAATTCCTCAAGAGTTTTTACTGGAAAATATTTTTCAGGATTAGAAGATGCTTCTTCAATAATTTGTTTTTTAATTAATTTAGGTATATTCATTTTAAGTATCTAATAAAATTAAAAGAAAATTTGTTTATAAACTTTATTCATGAAGAATTAAGTTTGCTCCAAAATTTTTGATTTTAGACAAATATTATTGTTTAAAAAATTATTTTTTATTTTTTAGAACATATACTAAAGCAATAGAGTTAATTACTGTTAAAGCTAATGTTATGAAAATCAATAATTCCAAAGTATATGAATCTTTCTCAACATAAATAGTTTTTTCAACTGTTTGAGGAACAGATTGAGATTGAATTGACAACTGTGATTGAACATTTAATAAATTATTATTTTCAACTCCAAATTCATTATTTGTTAAAAATATATTTTGAATCATCCATTTTATTTCAACATTAGATAAATCTTGTACCTTATAATAACTTTGAACATTTTCAACAATTTCTTCATAGGTCATATCAATTCCATAATTTTTAACTAATTGAATAATATCATCATTTGTCACTTCCTCTTCATTATCTAAAGCAAAAACTGAAATATTACCAAAAAGTAATAAAGTTAATAAAAAAATAAATTTAATATTATTCAGTTTCATTTTATTTACACCCCACTACAGTTTTTGGTACATAACTATTTATTGTATAACTACCGCCATTAGTAACGCCATTCACACACTTATACAAAAACCAAAATTCTGCTGCTCCAAAATTCAAACTACAAGTAGAAACTTGATTACTAAAACTATGACCTGTTACTGAACAACTACCCATCCTATCTGATAAAGAATCACATTGAATAGCAAGAGCTTTCTTTGTAAATGAAATTTGTTCCATATAATTTTCATGTTGACTCCAACCTGATGGACAATGTGCATCAATATAACCAACATTATAACTAACATAAGGATATCTAGGATCAGTAGTCCAAGTATAATCATAAATTGTAACATGTCCATTTAAAGTTCCATCTGCATTAAATCTACTCTCTCCCTCTTTTAATAAAATACAACCTGCACTAATCTTAACAGATTTTACACCTTCTTCAACTACATTAGCTATATTTATAGCAGTAGAATAAATTTTTGTATAACTTGCAGTCACATACTGGGAATCATAACATTCATAAGCAGATTTAGGAAGTGTTAATGCACTGAATTTACAAATATAATTCTCTCCCCCTGTATCAAAGACTTCTCCGCCTTCTGCTAAACATAAACCTATAGTGTGTTGTGCACCAATTAAATATTCTCCTAATTCATACTCTGGAGAGGGAGCACTTGCACTTCCTCCTTCTTCACAAATTGGATGACCTAGACTATCTACTCCAACCATAAACTCACCAGAGTCACAAGTTCCAACAATTTTTGTTTGAATTTCACTTGTATCAATATCATCTAAATTTATAGTTCCTGGAGCAATGTCTGCAGATGTAATTGAACCATCAACTATCATATTAGAGGTTATTGAATTATCTTCATTTGTATTCACAAAAGAAGCATTCAATTCAACCCCATAATAATATGTTGTTGAATTTAAATTTACATCATTAATAAATGTGAAATCTTGAGTTGTATCTTGCTCATCAGCACCAAATATTCCTCCCCTTATATCTTTAGCATAATGCCAAACACCGTCTGTATCTGCAAAAGTAAAACCTAAGAATAAGATAAAAAAGGCAGCTAAAATCATTATTTTTTTATCCATATAGAATATTTTAGAATATTTAAATTTAAAAAGAATAGTTACTACTTAGAATTTGACTAAAAAAATATAATATCTAAATTTATTTTTAGAATAAAATATATGCTAGGATTACAATAACTAAAAAATCAATAAATAATGCTAAATATAACAAAGGTAATATATTGTCTCTTGAATATTTAGTTCTTATTTGTGTTAATTCTTCTAATTTTATTTCAACTTCATCTATTTTTGTTATAAAAACTGATTCAAGTTCGAACTTTTTCACAAGAAAATAATAGAATATTGCCCTATATTTTCTCTTATTGGAACTTCCCAGAATATCTTTAACTTCTAATATTGCTTTGTCCAAAACCTCTTCATTCATACCATCTAGACTTAGTTTTTTTTTAAGAAAACTATCTTTCACTGTTTGAACTTCTTTTACATCATTAGTTGAGACCAATTCTGCGTCATTCTTGTAAATACTTGGGCCTAGATATACAACAATTGCTTCTAGTAGTTCTTCATCTGCTTTTTTAGTGTATTTAGATAGCTCTTCATTATAAAAAGCTATTTTTTCATCTCTTTTTGTCATTATATAGTTATAAATTGCATCAAATATATAAATCTAACTCTTAAATAATTTTTAAATGAAGAACATAATAAAATTTCAGAATAAATATTTAGCTTTAAAATAAAAAAGTAGAATTTTATTTCATCTCAGTTACATGAATTGAGTCTTTATTAAAGCCTAATTCAGATAAGATTTCAATTAATTCTTTAGTTCTTTCTTTCCTACCATAAAGAATCTCAATAGATCTTCCTTTGATAGTACCTGCGCAAGCAAGTTTATTTTTAATTTTTTTTAATATGTCTTTTAATTCAGTAGTGTCGGCTTGAATACCAGTAACCACTACCCAAATTTTTCCATATTTTCTTCTCTCAGATTTTACTTCAATAACTGAGCCCGTCTTCTCAATGTCACCACAAACACATAATTCTTGTGGTAATCCGCAAACTGAACAAGTATCTTCTAACATTTAGCTATTATTTAATTTAGTCTTAATTCTTGCAATGTCTCTTTTCACTACTTTGATTTTAGCCTTTTTTTTAAGACTATCTTCACCAGCAAGAGATGCAGAGTTTAGATTAAATAACTCTTTTTTTAAAGAGATTAAAGTAGATTCTAATTCTTCAGGTTTCTTTTTAAGTAAGTCTAATTTTTTCATTCTTTCTTAGTCTCCTCTTTAGATTCTTTAACCACTTCTACTTCTTTAGTATCTTTTGTTTTTTTTAACTCTTTTGGTTTTGTTTGTTCAACATCACCTTGAGAGGATTCAACTTTTTCTTCTTCAATTTTTGCAATTACTTCTTCAGGAATTACAGCAGCTAAGTATTCAATCTTATCTGGCAGAGGCGTGTTAGGCAGCATTATGCTTACTTTAATACCTACAACTCCACTTTTTAGAGTTACACTTTCAACTGCATGATCTACTAAAAAATCACTTACATAACCAGTTTTTTTCAAATAACCTTTAAAGAATCTCCATGTTTTTGATCTTGATGAAGGAACTTTACCTGAAATTTTAATTTCAACTCCCATTGCACCAGAATTCATAATATTTCCAAGTGCTCTAAATGCAGTCAATTTGAATTTTCGAGGTCCAAAATTTGCTAAATCATTAGCAATTCTTTTTGAAACAATACTCGCAGATAGAAACATCTCAGTTACTTCCCCAATTTTAATTTGAGGGTTTTCAAACTTGAATTTCTCTTTTAGAGTTTTAGTCAATTTTTTAATGTTTGAACCTTCTCTACCAATAACTAAACCAGGAGTTGAAGTATAAATTGTAATTCTCTCTCCAAGTGGACTTTTCTCAACTAAGATATCCTTAATAGGAACATCAGATATATTTTTTCTAATGAAGTCTGAAACTGAAAACTCTAAAAAGTTACTTTTAACAATTTTTCTCTCAATCATTCTTTCTTTACCTCTTTAGCTTTTGATGCTACTTTTTTTTCTCTTAAACCAACAATTACTTCTACATGTGTTGATTTCATTTTTCTACCACTGTATCTACCCATGTGATATCTTTGAGCTCCTTTTCTAACTGATGTTGCAAGAACATATATTTCTCCTGCAATTTCTTGCTCGGAAGCATTCTTTTGAGCAGCTTTTAATAACCTAACTAACTCATTAGCAACATTTACAGGATAACCACCTGCAGCAATACCTGCACCTTTACGATGAGGCATATCAGTATTATATCTTTTATATGGAACTACTGATTCTTTTTTTGCAACTCTTTCCAAATATGAAATTGCTACTCCAAGTTTTTTATTTCTTATAGCATTAGTTGTTTCAACGGAATTTTTCAATGAAATTGAAACATTTGTTGAATGTGCTCTTGCCATAGTTTCCTTGTTAAAGTTTTGAAATGAATATTTATATGCCATCCTTACTTCCTCGTAACAGTTTTCTTTGCACCCATAGTTGTATGTGTTGCAATTTTCCTAGTTGGTGCTAGTTCTCCTAATCTTAAAGCAATCATCTCTACAACAATAGTTACTTCTGTAAATTCTTTTCCGTTGTAAATTAATAACTTTAGACCGACCATATCAGGTGTAACAAAATAATCTCTACAATGTGTTTTGATTTTTTTCTCTCCTAATTTAACCTTTTCGATAAGTTTTAGTTCTTGTTCACCAAAACCCCTCTTTACTTTTCTTCTTAATTCGGAAGGCAAAAGCTCAGAGAATTGTTCTGTAGACATAGCTTTTAACTCATCTAATGTCTTTCCTCTATATGTAAATTGTTTATCTTCTGCCATCTTTATTTATTCCTTCCTGTATGTCTAGGTCTCAGCATTCCAACCTTTCTACCTGGTGGTGCGTTCTTTGGAGCAATTGTTGGTCTACCTTTTCTCAAGGACCTTGTACCACCGTGAGGGTGATCATATGCACTCATTGCAACTCCGGATACCATAGGGTATAACTTATTTTTCTTTGCTTTATCCATAGCTTTAGTTCCAGCTTTCATGAATGGTTTTTCATGTCTTCCTGAACCACCTATTTCTCCTACAAAAGCTCTACAATTACTGTGTACTAACTTCTCTTTTTTAGAAGGGAGTACAATTTTTGTTAAGCCTTTAAGGTGAGATATTACAGTTGCAAAACTTCCACCTGCTTTTACAAGTTTACCTGAATCACCAGGTTTTAATTCAATATTATAAATACTTGTTCCTTCAGGAATATTTTTAATCATATAAGCATTACCAACTTTAATTTCATCTTTAGTTACTTTTTCTCTTTGATCAATAATCATTGTTTGACCAACAAAAGCTCCTTCGTA
This sequence comes from Candidatus Woesearchaeota archaeon, assembly GCA_027858315.1. Lineage (NCBI taxonomy): Archaea > Nanobdellati > Candidatus Woesearchaeota > Candidatus Woesearchaeota archaeon. Next base: position 39,285 of record JAQICV010000041.1, on the reverse strand, counting down.
TGCAGGAATTAAAGCTTCTTTATCATTTTCATATTTTACTTTTAGAAGTGGTGCACTGTGTCCTCTAGAGTGGACAATGTCGATAATTGTACCATTGATTTGTCCATCTTTGCTGTAAGCATTATAAGATAATTTACCTGCAAATCTGAAACTGTTAGCCCTATAAGTTGCAGTTCCTCTTCCTCTTCTTTGTTGTATAATTCTCTTTCCCATCTTAGATTAACCCCAATTCAGATGACAAATCAGATGCAACACCTTCATCTTTGAAAGTTACAACTGCTTGTTTTTTACCGCTAATTGCATTAACAGTATTTACTGATTTTACTGTTTTTCCAAACTCATTCTCGATTAATAATTTAATCATAGGTTTAGTTGCAGCTCTGTCTACTTCAAAAACTAATTTGTTTTCAAATTCTGAGAGTCTTGTTGATTTCTCTGAAACAATTACTTTTTTCACAATATCGTAAAACTGTTTACTAAGCTCTGTCTTGAATGTATCTTCAACATTTGCCATTTTATTCTAAAACCTCCTTGAATCCTTCTAATGCTAATTTAGTAAAAATTACTGCCCGACCAGGTTTGTAACTCATACCAAAATCACTCACCATTAATAAATCAGGAGTAATTACTTCAAAACCTCTAAAGTTTCTTGCAGCTTTCATTAATGGTACTTCAGTTGATGAAACTACTACTAATGGCCCTCTTTTAACTTTGTAAGTTCGATTTCTCATTGTACCTTTTCCTGCTCTAACTTTTCTAATAGCTGTTCTTTCTAATTCATCATCAAAACCTAATTTAACTAAGATTTCTCTAAATTCACTAGTTTTTGTTACATTTTCTAAACTATTATCTAATATGAACGGATAAGTACTAGGTACTTTTTGACCATTTTCTGCAACAAGTTTATTGTTCATTGATGCAGTCATTCCAATTTTAAGTGCTTTTAACCACTCTTTATTGTTAATATCTTTTAAGAAACTTTTATTACCCTTTGGAGGATGCGCTCTTCTACCACCAACTGTGTTAGCAGCAAATGCACCTACAAATCTTAATTGCATACCTCTTCTCCACATAGTTTTTCTAGGTGTTCTTGAGATACTTTTCCCATATGTTGATCTAAATGTTTGTCTTCTCTTAGATACATTAATTGATGCTTTTTTACCTGCAAGAGGTGTTGCACCGTAAGATTGTCTAAACAATGAGTTCTCAGCAATAATTGCCTTTTTAAAAATATCTTCTCTTATATCTTCAGATAATTTAAACTCAAATGTTTCAACTTCTTTTCCTATTTTATCAAATACGCTTACTTTCATTTTCATTACCTGCTAATATATGTGATTTGCGGAGCAATCTTTGGATATCTCGCATTTGGCCTTGTAGCTCTAACAAATGTTATTAATCTTCTTCTAGGTCCTTGAATACTTCCTTTAATTAGTAAGTAATCGCTCTTAACTAAACCATATCCAGTAAAACCTGAATCAGGATTAATCACGCTTGAGTCTGAAGAAACTTTAATTATCCATTTATTCCATTCTGTTCTCTCATGGTAACCATGTTGACCAGGCATAGGAATTGTTGTCAAAACTCTTGAAGGAGTCCATGCACCAACATTTCCTGCGTGCCTTCTCTTTTTTTCGGATTTATGCGAAGTCAGTTTTACACCGAATCTTTTCACAGCACCTTGATGACCGTAACCTATTGTAATTCCATGTGAATCTACTAGTTCTCCACCAGTATACACATCACCAACTTTTATTTCTTGTCCTAATTTAGACATCACAAAAGTGATTTTCTCTTCAATAGAACCTGAAACACCAAGTTCTAATATCTCTGGTTTCTTTTTTCCAATAGTTGTAGCAGAAGGAGTTGTCATAACTTTCGCTTTAACATCATACACTTCATACTCTTGTGCAAATTTAATTAATTCATCAACACTTGGAATTACAGAAGATTTCTTCTGAACATCAATTTTTCTGTTTAAATATTTATCCTTAACTTGAGCTTGAACTTCTTTTAAAACTTGCATGTTTCCATACTCGTCAAGTCCACTCAATCTAACTGATAAAACTTTAATTGGAGGACATTCTAATACTGTCACCGCAGTATTAATCTCTGTTCCTTTAGTTAAAGTGTGAGAAAAATTGTCTATAATACCGATATTTGTCATACCTACCTTATAGCCGGGAAAACCTAAGAAATTGCTCTCTTTAGGTAAAATTTTAGAATCCCAACTGTTTACAACGGCAGTAGGCTTATTTGCTCTGACTCTTGGCCAGAACTGCTTACTACCTCTTTTTCTTGTGCTTGGAGCTGCCATTTTTATTACTCTATAACTGTAATTGCCTGATAGGATGCCAGTTTTACATTGCCTATTTCAGGATTGCTTTGCAGAGCTTTCATAAAATTAATATGAAATGCATGCTTTAATTCTGCATAGTAATACAAAAAAAGAACAAATATCGGTTTATAAAGCCTTCGTTAGATATATATAAGTGAGATTATTTGGAAAGAGATTTGAAATTATTTTTGATTATCATCATCAACAAACTCTTCTTTGAAAACTTGATCAATTATATCTTTTGAATATTTAGAAGAAATTAAAGATTCATAAAGTACTTTTTTATCATGACTTTCCTTATGAGATTTTACATATTCTTTTGCAGATTTATAACCATGAATATCAGAAAAACTATCATTATCTACAAACTTTTTTTTAGTTTTTGTAGTTATCTTATCAATATCCATTTTTGCTTGTTTGTAATTACTAATTAAGATTTTTTCTCCTTTGAGATTATCTTTACTTTCATTTTTAAAAAATGCTTTTTTAGCTTTAGGATTATTTGGATCAACATGATTAAGAACTCTAGATTCAGTCATTTTAGATTCATCATCAGATTCATCCTCACCATTTTTCGAGATTCTAAGAATTATCAAAATACCAATAATTGATAAAAAAATTCCAATAAAAGCATATAATGAAATCTTTAAGATACTAATCTTTGAATTTGAACTTAATGAATCAGATAAAACTATATTAGAAGAATCTAAATTATTTGAAGTTTCATCAATAGTCACAACTTCAGAGATAGACTTTTCAGGTTCAACATATTCTAAAACTGCTGAATGTTTTAGACCTAACACATAATAATATTCTTCATCAATAATACAGGTGTATCCTTCATTTGTTTGAATACTATCACAATTAACTAAATACTCATTTACAGAATCACAAGTTAAACTAATTTCTTCAATCGAATTTACTTCTTCATCTTTAATACAAATTTTATTAGTATTATCTAAAGCTTTAATTCTAACTTTTTTAGTTTTAGTTCCAAGGTCTAATCCTTTAACAATTATATAACTTTTATTTGTTTGAGAGTATTCAAAATCAAATTTACTTAAATCTAATTCTGAGTCTGAAAAATCATGTTCAAATTCAATTAAAGTTCTTAACCAAATTTTATCCTTTATTTTGATTTTTTCAACACCTTTAAATCCATCATTAATTCCACCAGTTCTACCTACACTAAAACTATAAGAATTTTTAATTGTACTTCTTAAACCTTCAATAGTATTGTTAATTATTTCTTCCTCATCTTCATCGTCATCATCAGTAGTTATAATATACTCATCGTCGCCATCATCTGTACTAGAACTTGCAGTATTTGATTCTTCTTCCTCTTCATTATCAACAGGAGATGTGCAACTTTGTGTAGTTACAGGTTTAGTGAAAGTTGTGCCACAATTATTATTATCAATAGTAGTTCCAGTTTGAGAATCACTAGTACAAGTGGTTTCCCAATCAACATCTGACCAATCTTCAGTACACGACTGAGTTATAGCTGAATGAGATAAACCTTGAATTTTTACAGTCCTATTAGTTGAATTTGTATAAGTTACAATATATCCATTTTCAGAATATGGAATTTCATAGATATATGTTTCGGATGAACCTGAACAAGTTGAAGTTATCTGTGAAAAATCATATACTACTTCATCTTTTAAGCATAAACTATTATCTTTTGTTGTATTTCCAATCAAGTCTAAATAAAGAGTTTTTGTTTTTGTTGATTCTAAATTAATTCCCCTTAAAAGTAATTTAGATAAGTTGGATGAGTTATCTTTTTTTATTGTTACATTGGAGAAATCTAATTTATTACTCGAAAAATTATTTAGGAATTCTACTACAATACTATTATTTTCCTTTATAGATACATTATATGTTGTGTTAAAAATCTTAGTTAAATTAATAGAATTATTAACTTCTAGAGTTAAATCATTTAAATTAGTTTGAATGTTTGTTTCATTACCTAATATATTATCAATTGAATTATTAACTCCATCTCCATCAGTATCATTTATTACTCCTGAGAGATCTGAAATAATGTTTAAATTATATATTAAAGTTTTTGAATTTCCAAATAAATCCTCAATATAGAAGCTAATGTTTTGATTTCCGTATTCAATTAAGTCTAAGTCTGTTTCAATATAGTTTAAAGAATATTTGTCAAAGATATCATAAGTAAATGAATTTATTGTGTAAGTTATTTTTGATAATTCTTTATTTGTTGTGGCATTAAAATAAATTGAAAGTTTTGAAGTATTAATTTGTGAATTGTTTGAAAAAGAGTCAATAGACATATTCAAAATTCCATTATCAATTCTGAATTGAATTGAAGTTGAATTTAAGTTCCCTATAGTGTCATTTGCATAGAAAATTAAATTATAAATTCCATCAATTAAACCTGTTAAATTATATGTGAAAGTTAAACTATCCAGATTTTGCATACTAGTATTAGTAATTCCATTATTAGTACTAAACCATGCTAAACCTATCTCGTCCAAAGTTATATTTAATATTGTTGAATTTATATTTGAATAGTTAATATTTTGTGGAGAATTAATTGATATTTTTGGTGATTTAGAATCTACTGAAAAATTAATTTTTTGAGTTTGATTTAAGTTTCCAACCACATCTTGAGCATAGAAAATTATTGAATAATTGTTGTTATTTTGAATTGAGAAATTATATGTAAAAGATAAATTATCAATAGTTTGCATGCTTGTATTTGTAGTTCCATTGTCTACACTAAACCACATTTGAGAAAACTCATTGGAAGTTATATTAAATATTATATATAATGATGAATATTTAAAACTATTTGGAGAATTTACAGTAATTGTTGGTTTAATTGTGTCAACTATAAATGCTTGTTTTCGAGTATCAGATAAAACATTTGAGAGATTTTTTGCATAAAAAGTTACATTATAATTTCCATCAGGAATGTTTGATAAAGTGTAGTTGAACTCAATATCATCTAAAGTTTGCATAGTTATATTTGTTATCCCATCATCTAATGAAAATTCAACTAAACCAATATCATCCAAAGTTATATTGAAGTTTATTCTAGAAGTATTGTAAATAATATTTTCTGGTGAATCAATTTTTAAAATCTTAGGACTACTTTGTGCATAAGACATTACTAAAGAATATGTTTGAGGTCCAGTTATAATATTAAATGCAGATACATTTAAGGAATAATTTCCAATTTGAGGAATTAATATCTCTATTCCTTCAACATTATTAATGTCGTCTTTTTCATTGTTAAATGGTGCTGAAAAATCGTTCCCAAAATATATTGTTCCATCAGGAGTATTAAGAATTAAGTCTATATCATTTACTAAATTTTCTGTTGCAATTTCAGTACTAGGATAATCTGTCCACACAAGAGTAATTCTTAGAGGAAGAGAGTCATCTTTTATTTCAAAGTCATAAGTATAATTTGATTCAATTAAAAATCCTGTTGTATTGTCATAAAAAAATATTTTTCCAGGTTGACTTGGACTAATTGAATTCTTTAAATTGACTTGCCCCCACCCCTGGTCGTTATCTGGCCTTGTTCCAGTAATGTCATCTGCACCGTTAATTAATAATGCTTTAATTAGAGATGATGAAGGATTAGATATCCCTTTAGTTGAATTTAAATGTTCTCTCATAAGAAGAACTACTCCTGCAACATGAGGCGTTGCCATTGAAGTTCCACCAAAACCACCATAATAAATTCCAGGATATACTATTTGGGATAATGTTGAAAATACCATTGCTCCTGGTGCTACAAGGTCAGGCTTAATTCTTGAATCATTAGTTGGTCCTCTAGAACTAAACTCAGCAATTGCAAATGCGCCACTTGTATTCGATGCACCTATAGTTATAACATTTTTAGCAGTTGCAGGACATGCCATTGTTGAAGGAGTAGGACCATCATTTCCTGCAGCAAATAAAATTGTAAAATCTTGATTGTCCCACATAAATTGATCTGATGAAACTGAATTTATATTATAAATACCATTACAAGCAGTATTTCCCCAACTATTAGTATGAGTTTTAATGTCAATAGAATTCATTGGATTGAATAAGTCAAATAAATCGGCAGGTACTCCTTCCAAAGCAAGTCCTGTATCTTCAAATGCTTGAGAATAAACTTTTGCTTTTGGTGCTACTCCAGCATTTGAAGTTTTATAATCATCTAAACTAGGATTACTTCCACTAAGATTACCATCTCCTAAAACTGTTCCAGCAACATGAGTCCCATGAGATGAATCATCGTCAGGACCAGCTCCCCACAAGTCAGTAATTCCAATTATTCTTCCCTCAAAATCATCATGCATAGAGGCATCATTTACTCCAGTATCTAATCCTGAATCTGCAATTGCAATTTTTTGACCTTCTCCATATAGTCCTAGATTATCCCAAATAAAATTTACATTAGTAGTTACTCTTGCATTGATATTAAAGAGTTCGGGCTTAGAATATTTTTCAATATATTTTACTTCATTCAAATTTGCAATGTCTTGAATATTGGAAACATTTATTAAAATAAGAAATTTCGTATCACCTAATATTTCTAAGACTGCATCATTATTTTTTAAAGTTGATTTTAATAAAACTAAATCAATATCTTTATGAGGATTAACTAGCACTTCAATTAACTCATTATTTGAAAGGTTTATTTTTTTATCAATTTTATATTCAGATAAGTACTTACCATACCAATTAATATCTTTAGAAGATAGAATTTTTGATTTCTTTTGAGAATCAAATTTCACAAGATAAGAATTATCAGGAATATAGTCATAAAATATTACCCCATCTTTTTCTAATTCTAATTTTGTTTTTTCATTTAACTTAGAATTAAATTGAATAAGATAATACTCATTTTTATTTTCACTATCTGTTGAAAAACTCTTCAACTGCCCTTCATTAATTTTAAATTTAGTCTTTAGTTCTATACCGTTAAATTCGTTCATAGATTTTTCTTTAGCAAAAATTGAAGATGAGGATGAAAACATTATAACAAAAAGGAAAAAAAAGGCTAAAAACTTATTATATTTAATATACATATATATATAAATTAGTTAAATCGTTTATAGACTTTGTTTTTAACTAACAGGAACAACTCTTACAAGGTAAACTTTTTAAAGGCTTTTTTATTCTTTATTATTAAATATTAGTCATGTTGGCGATGATACGACAATTTAATTGAGTATATGTTGAGCGGATGTGTAGTCTAGTATTCTAAGGTTCTAACGAATCTATTAGTCGCATAAGCGATAAATTAAACAAATTAATTCGAATGAATGGGAAAATAAAAATTTCGTAAGAGATTTTTAAGCCTTCATTATTATTCGTAATGACTCATAAAAATGGGACAAAAGAAATCAAAGATTTAAAAGATGGGATATTTAAAATATATTAAAGAAGCATGGAAAAAACCTAAAGAAAATTTAGGTGAGAGTTACAAAGGTATGCTAGTTCAATGGAGAAGAGAGAATTCAATCGAGAGAGTTGAATACCCTACTAGAATTGATAGAGCAAGATCTTTAGGTTATAGAGCAAAGCAAGGTTTTGTTATTGTAAGATCTAGAGTTAAAAGAGGAGGAAAGAAAAATCCTTCAATTAAAAAAGGAAGAGATGGTGGAAATACTTCATCAAAAATTGTACAAGCTAAAAACTATCTATGGATAGCAGAAGAGAGAGTGCAAAAGAAATTCCCTAATTTAGAAGTTTTAAACTCATATTGGGTAGGTCAAGATGAAATTCATTATTGGTATGAAATTATTTTAGTTGATATATATCATCCACAAATTGCATCAGATAAGAAAATTGGTTGGATTGTTTCAAATAAACATACAAAGAGAGTATTTAGAGGACTTACTTCAGGTGCTAAAAAGTCTAGAGGTTTAAGAAATAAAGGAATGGGTGCTGAAAAAGTAAGACCTAGCCTAAATGCTAATGGAGGAAGATTAAGATAAAATGGCAAGTTCACAATTTAGATCAAAAAAACAAGTATCAGGTAAGAGATATATTCCAGTTAGGAAAAAAAGAGCCCAAGATATGGTAGGAATTCCTGCTTTAACTAGTATTGATAGACTTAGATTAAAACTTAAAAGAGTTGCTGGTGGAAACCAAAAGAAATCATTATTATCAACTGATAAAGTTTGTGTTAGTGATTTAGGTAAAACTCAAACACTTAAAATTTTAGATGTAGAAAATAACCCTGCAAATATTAACTTTACAAGAAGGAACCTTATTACTAAAGGTGCTATTGTTAAAACTGAGAAAGGTAATGTTAAAATTACTTCAAGACCAGGTCAATCAGGTTCATTATTTGGTGTATTGATTAAATAATCAATGCTTAAAAAATTTTAATTTTTATTCTTAATTAGAAAGATTCAAAATAAATTTTATTATCAAATTTATGAGAACCTTTTAATAAATGAAAAGATTTATTAAAGACTACTTTTGTAAATATAATATGAAACTTGAAGTTCAAAATTTTGGACACTTAATTGGAAAGTATGGATTATATGTACTCCAAAATGAAAATGAAAGAGAACAAATTCTAAATCAAATATGTCCTTATGAAAATTCACATGAAAAAGATATAATCATTTTTGTTTTACAAAGATTGTTTGAAAAAAACTTCTTTGAAGAATTAATGAATCAAAATATTTCAATTCAAATTTTTTCTCAAACTATTCTAGAATATTTTAATAGAATTGTAGATACTAAGATTAAACATACTCAATCACAAATTAGTACTGAAACAAGTAGCGATGAAATCGAACATCTAAAAGAAAAGCTAGAAATAATAAATCAAGCAAAAATAAATTCTGAACCTATTATTGGAAATTTAATTGAGATGTATAAAAATTATGATAATTAATATTATTATTTGAAAAATTTAATCTCTTTTTTCAAGAGCAATAATTACGCTTTCTTCTTCATTAACACTTATGATGTTATTATCTACTAGAACAACTCCACTAGTTATAGATTTGATTGAACCGTCTTTTCCTAAAACAATTAGTTGACCATCAGTTTCTATTTCTTGAGAAAATCTATCAGTTACAAGATTTCTTGTATCTTTTACAGATACTTCTTTTGTTAATTCAACATATACAATATTTGCTTTTACAATTGAACCATCTTGACTTTTTACATCTGAAAAGCTAAGTGAATTGTCAACCACAACATATTGACCTGCGAATAAATATGCTAATAAAGCTAAAATCACAGCTAAGATTACTGTTAATGATGCAATTTTTTTTTCGTATGTCATTTTGATAATTATATAAAGAAAAGAGTACTTATAAATGTTTCTATCGTGACTACTAAGAAAAGACAACTTTTATAAATTACTGAAAATATTTAAATATATGAATGATAATGATTGGAGAGTAGACCTTGAAATAGTTGTTGAACAAAATTTAAGTGAATTGATTAAAGAAACTAAGGAATATGATTATGCTGTAAAAAAGGCAAAAGATAAATCTAAAGCTCAAATTTGGGTTGCACTTGCAATTTTGAATCATAAAATTAATCAACTAAATGTTAATAAAAAGAATTATAAAAGTAAAATTCCAAAAGATGAACTTAATAAAATTTTAGAAACTCTTGAAAAGTTATAAAATTTACCTCATTATCAAATATTTATTTTATCCCATACTTAAAATATTTAGTATTCTAAGGAATAAAATACTAAATCTAACTTCTAATTTTAAAAAAAAATCTAGACAATAAATATTAGTATTAAACTATGAGTAAATAAAAACACTTATTAATCGAAAAAAATAGTTATTGTTATGATTAAGAAAAAAAAGAGCTTAAAATTTTCAATTACAATAATTCTTATTAAAATTTTAATTGTTGGATTTTTTGTTTTCGGATTTTATTATACAAATAATTCATTTGAAAATGATATTTCACTTCTTGCAGTAACTGAAGATTCAAATGGTAATGCAGTAGGTGGTTCAATTATTAATTTGAATCTTAGAATAAAGCCAGGTAATGGACAAATTTATACTAATTTGAATACTATTGAAGAAGTAGATACACAAATCTCAATTATTAATTCACAAAAAATTGCATGTGATTTATTTGCTCTTGATTGTAATGAATATGATTTTTTTTATAATTTTGAAGGCTCTGCACTTGTTTTAAAGGGACCTTCTGCAAGTTCAGCAATTGCAATTCTTACTGCTAAGACTGTTAAAAAACAACCAATTATTGATGAAGTTGTGATTACTGGAGCTTTGAATTCTGGAGGAATTATAGGTAATGTTGGAGGCGTTGATGAAAAGATTAGTATTGCCCAAGAATTAGGATTTAGAAAAGTTTTAATTCCTGTTTTTTCTAGTTATGATGAAAATGTAACTTATTTTATAGAAATAGTAAAAGTAATTGATGTGATTGAGGCTTATAATAATTTTAATAATCAAACTCATTATGATTTGAAAACTCAAACAATTAATAATAGCAACTATAAAAGAGTTATGGAAAATCTTGGACAAAAAATGTGTGATAGAAGTTTAAATCTAATTAATGATATCGACTTTGGAATAATTAAAGATAATAGTTCTGAAGATAGCTCAAAAGAAATTGCAGATAATAGTTATAATTCGTCTAAAACTGCAAAAATTAATGAAAATTATTACTCACAAGGAAGTTTTTGCTTTAATGCGAATTTGAACTATAAAGCTCTTTTGGAAACACAAAAAAACTTAACACTTGATGATAGAAATACTGAACTTAATGCACTTAAAAGTAAAGTAAACTTGAAGTATGTAGAAATAAGTTCTGATGGATATTTAAGTAAGATTAAAACAATAAATGATTTTTATGTTTATCTTCTGCTAATAGATAGAATTGAAGAGAGTAGAGAATTTTTAAAAATTGCTGAAGATATTGAAGAGAATAATCTCATCTCTACTAATTCAAATATTAATATCTCCGATTTAGCAGAAATTGACATCCTAACTAAAGAAGAGATTAATTCACAAAAAACAAGACTTTATTCTTATGCTTCAGAGAGGTTTTACACAGTTGAACTTTGGGAAGAATTAATAATTAATAATGGAGATAGAGTTAAATTTAATGATAAAACAATTAGTGATGCATGCGTTAAAATAAATAGAGAAATATCAATTAAGTCCCAATTGTTAAATAATTATGGATTCGGATTTTTAAATGAAGAAATTGGAGAACAAATTGGATTGGGAGAACCTTTCTCAAATAAATATCTATGTATATACAAGGGATTAGAACTTAATGGGAAAATTAATACTTTATTAAACTCTATGGGAATTAATGATGAAGATCAGAAAAATTATACTAAAGAATTACTTGAAATTACAAACTCTAGATTGAATCATAATACTAATGGAGATTTCCCATTAATACCTTACATATATTTTGAATATTCCAAAGATTTGTTTGAACAAGACGATTTATCTTCTAGTATGCTTTATTCAAATTATGCACTTTCATATACTGATTTGAATATTTATTTAGAAAAGGAAGTTACAAGAAAATCATATTTTAATACAATTATTGTTGAATTATTTAGTGGAAATAATGAGTCTTTAGTATTTTTAGGAGCTTTGCTTGTTCTCCTAGCATTTTTAAAATAAAAAATTTAAATTTTTATTGAATTTTATTTCATAAAAGTTTTTGAAAAGTTTCTTCTTCAGATACATTAAGAGAATATCTTTTGTTAAAATATCTTACAACATTTTTAACATCTCTTTCATATAAATCGTAAAATTCTTTGAAATCATCATTATTTTTTATTGTCATTGCTTGACCCATATCAATAATTACTGGCAAATCATCTTTCACCATTATATTAAATTCTGAAAGGTCTCCATGAATTAGTTTTGCTTCATGTTTCATAATATACATTTGTTCAATTAATAAATCAAAAAATTCTTCAGGATTTGAAAGAGGAATATCTTTTAACATTCCTCCTTCAATGTACTCCATAATAATTATATTATTCGATTGTTTGTAAGGATAAGGAACATTCATGTTAGCCTTATGACATATTGAAAGGTTACGATATTCTTTTTGTACCCAAACTAAAATTGATTTTCTTAAATTACCTTTAATGTTTCTAAATCTGAAATCACGATTGATGTATTCAGAAATTTTTTTGAAATTAGCATTAGTTAATCTGTAAATTTTAATTGCTCTTATTTCTTCCCCTTTTACTGCTGAATAGACATCACCTTCTTTTCCAGTTTTAATAGGTTTTCCAAATTTGTCATAGTAATTCTTTCTTTTCAGAAATTCTAATGTATTTAAAGTAAATTCATCAAATACTCCTGAATATACTTTAAATTTTTCCCTAGTAATTTTAGCCACTTATATATTAGTAAGAAATATGTATTTATAAATGGATTCCTAAATCATATGCACAAATGAAGAGATCTTTTAATTGTAATATTGCAATATTTTTTATTTTATTATAATTCTCGTCAGATTTTCCCAAAAAATTTGAATGAGCCGAAGAGAGATTATTTTTGTAAGTATTCATTTTATATGTTAATTCACTTAAATCCTCATCTTTAATTCCATTAATTGAAATTTTAAGTTTGAAGTTTGTAGTATGAAGTCGACTTTCTAAATTTGAATTTTTCCTCATTAACTCAACAAATATTTTCTTATCTTCAATTTGATCTAATAATTCTTTTAAATTCGAATAAATTAAAGATAATAATTCACTTTCCGTTTCAACCATATGTTAATCTAATTTAGGAAGTATTTAAGTTTATTTGTTTTTTAAATCTATTTGAAAATTCATAAGTAAAAATATATAAATAAAAGTATCTTCAAATATATATGAATAATAGTGATATAGAATTAATTCTAGAAAAATTTGATATAGAACTTATAGAAAAATTAGAATTTGAAAGTGAAAATCAAAAACTTGATTTTTTAAATAAACTTGAGAGTATTGCTAGAAAAGATATTAAATTAAAAGTTATAAATAATGATTTGAAAGAAATTATTAATGATTTTGATCTTAATGAAGATAATATTAAAAAACTTCAAAAAATTAATTGGGAAGATTTCACAGAAATAATTCTTAGTGCAAAAAATAATAAAAGAAAAAAGAGAATCTATGAAAATTTTATTCTTTTTATTAAAAGTGAAATTGGACTTCATGTTCCTGAAAAACCATTACATGACAAGTCATTAATTGATGGAAAAATAGATGAAAGTGGTTATAGGATTGACCCTAAGATATTTGAAAAAGAAGATAATTTTGACATTGAAGAAGATACTTTAAGAAAAGCTAAAGAGTTTGGAGTAGATATAACTTTTGACTATACTACGAGAGGTAAAAAAACTACAGTTAATGATTTTGTTTTGTATTTCACAAAAAGACTGGAATATTTTACTAACCTCCTAGAGGGTAGAGTTAATGCAGATAATGTTATGAGAATTTCTAAGCTTAAAGATCTTTTTGAAACAAATACAGTAGTTACAGTTATTGGACTTGTTTCAGAGATTATTGAAACAAAAAATGGACATATTATGCTTACTATTGAAGATAAAGGTGGAGAGATTAAATGTTTTATTAACAAAGATAAAAAAGAACTCTTAAAGATAGTTGCAGGACTTTGTTTGGACGAGGGTATTGGAATTTTAGGCAAAGTTGGAAAGAATATTATCTGGACTGATGAAATAATTATCCCTTCTCCACCTAATAACTCTGAACTTAAAAAAACTGAGAATGGTGGTTATGTTGCATGTCTTTCGGATATACATTTTGGTTCAAAAGTTTTTGTTGATGAGGCATTTCAAAAATTTATTGATTGGATTAATGGAAATACTAGTTCAGATGAACTTAATGAGCTTGCTAAAAAAGTTAAATATATAGTCATTGCAGGAGATATAATTGAAGGTATAGGAGTTTATCCAGGACAAGGAGAGGATGTTAGAATTTTTTCAACAGAATTACAATACCATGATGCTGCAAGATGGCTTTCTCAAATTCCAAAAGATAAATGCATTATTATAATTCCAGGAAATCACGATACTTCTCGTTTATCAGAACCACAACTTAAATTATCTTATGAAAAAACATACGCTTTGTATAATATGGAAAATGTTATTATGGTTTCGAATCCTTCAACTGTTTGTCTTTTTTCAAAGGATCCTAGTGGAGGATTAGATTTTTATTTGTATCATGGAGGTAGTTTTTTTTATTATGCAGACAAGATACAACACTTAAGGGAAAAAGGTGGAGTTAAGTCTCCTGAAGAGGTTGTAAAGTACCTTCTTGAAAAGAGACACCTAGCACCATCACATGGATCTACACTTTATGTTCCTGATTCGCAAAATGATCCTTTAGTTATTAAAAAAATGCCTGATTTTTTCATTACAGGACATACACATAAAATGAGTCTTGCCAATTATAAAGGATGTTCGATAATTAGTTGTGGATGTTGGGTAGAGATGAGTGATTATCAAGAAAAAATGGGAATGTATCCAGATATTGGAAAAGTTATCCTAGTTAATACTAGAACTAGAAAACCACAAATATTAAATTTTTATACGGAGAAATGATCTTAAAAATTGAAAATAATTTTTGGGCATCTTTTTGCTCGGAGAACAAAAAATGAAATTAATTCTAGTAAGACATGGACAGACTGATTTAAATACTAAAAGAGTTTATCAAGGAAAGAGAACTGATAAGGAATTAAATGAAGTTGGTATTGGCCAAGTTAAGAAAACTGCGGAGTTCCTTAAAGATTTTGATTTTGACTTAATTATATCTTCCCCACTTAAGAGAGCAATGAAAACTGCTCAAATTATTAATGAATTTCATAATAAAGAAATTAAAACTTTGGATGAAATTACTGAGAGAGATTTCGGAGATTTTGAGGGAGAGAGCTATGATAATGTAGATTATCCGAAAGTTAAGAAAGATGATACTTATGAAAAATTTAGTGTTGAACGCCCAACAATTTTTAGAGAAAGAGTTGAAAAGTTTTTAGATGAAATTCATAAAGAACATTTTGGTAAAACCATATTAGTTGTTTCACATGGAGGAACTTTAAAAATGCTTCTTTCAATTCTTAAAAAAATCCCTTGGGAAGTTGGAGTTTATGAAATTAAAAAACCTAATGCTTCAATTTCAATTATTGATATTGATGAAAAAAGAGAATTGAAGAATCATGATATTGGTAATGTTGAACATCTAGATTAAAAATCTAACAAAGATTTGTTTGTCTTATCACCAACCAAATTTTTATAGGTTTGCCAAGACTTTCTAAATATGAAGTCAAATTCTTTTGATTCGTAGTGTTCTTTTAGAAAAGCTTTAGTTTTTGGGTCAGCAGGATAACCACTTCCACAATCAATTCCAATATTTTTTCTAATTTCTTCAAGTTCTTGTTCTCGTAATTCTTTAGCTGCAATTGATGCTGCTCCAACTATTGTGTATTTTACATCTGCTTTATTTTCAGAAATCATTTTTGGTTCAAAAGATAATTTTTTAAGAATATCTTGTCCAAATTTTTCAGGATTTGCTGTTAGTGCATCAATCATTACTAGGTCAGGTTTTTCTGATTCCAATATTTTTACAATAGCATCAACTTCAAGTTCATTTAATTTACCTCCTTGAGCATTATTTGAATCAATTAAAGCAGGAGTTATTTGAGCATATTTTAAATCCATAGTGTCTTTTAAAATTTGATAAAGTTCATTCCTTTTTTTTGATGTTAGAAGTTTCGAGTCTTTTACTCCAATACTTTTCAAATTATCTTGATACTCATTTAAATCTTTTAGACCATTAGCTAAATTAATTATAGAAAAACCAATAAACATAGAACCTAAAACTGGCCCTTTTCCAGCTTCATCAATTCCAATTACTTTATACATAATTTACTTAAGTTAATTCTGTTTAAAAATCTATCTTTAGAATTTTATATCTTATTTTAGTTATTACAAATGTCTCTAAAAAATATCAAAGATTTTTAAGTACATAAAATAAAAAATATTATTTATAGAACTATTTAAAAAAATAAAAATTTATTTAATGTTTTTATCAATGAAAGAATTCAGAACATCTTTAGGAACAGCTCCCATTTGTTGATCAACTACTTCACCTTCTTTAATTATTAATATGGAAGGAATACTCATGATACCATATTTTCCTGCAATTTCTTGCGCTTCATCCACATCAACTTTTACAAAGACTATATCATCTCTCTCAGTTGCAACTGCTTCAAAAATAGGACCAAGCATTCTACAAGGACCACACCACTCTGCCCAAAAATCAACGATTGTTGGTTTGTCAGAATCAAGAACTTCTTTTTGAAATTCTGCCATAGTTGTTATATGTTTTACTGTCATATAATTTAAACATACTATTAATTTATAAAAGTTACTTATCTGAGAAAAAAATGAATGAAAATTCAATATAATATTAGTAATAATTAGAATAATAAATATACTATTAAGAAACCTACAGCAAGAGTCATCCCTACCCACCTTTTCTTTAACATTCGTCAAAAAATTGACTCATTAAGACATAGAAAAATTTTGAATAAATTTTTAGTGCACAGAAATTTTTAATTTCTTGCGAAAGTATGGACCAAAAGAATAGATTTGCTTTGCATATCATAATTTTTAGAATAATAAATATACTATCAAAAAGCCTACTGCAAGAGTCATCCCCACTTTTTCTATAGTTCTTGGTTCTTCATTAAAGATTGTGACAATTTCTTCAGAAAATATCATCGTTCCATACACATCTGATTTTTCTACACCAAAAATATTTGGTAGGGTATCAAAATTTGAACCATCCCTTGAAATTAAATATGAGACTTCCCATTCTTCTCCAGGCTTTAAAGATTTAATTGACCAAACTCCTCTCTCTAAAAATACTTTCGAAATTTGCTTTATTATCGAATCATCAGGAATTTCATCTGAAATTAATAAATCTTCAAGATGAAAATTTCCTAAATTTTTCACAGTAATTATTACTTTTGCATAATCATCATCCATATATTTTACTTCTTTTTGAATGAAAATTTTTTGATCAGGGAGCATATCATTAATTAAAAGAACACCTTCAGAGTATAATGTCTCATCATTATGAGATAATTTTGCAGGTTTTAAGTATGTAATTCCTTTATATTCTTTTTTCGAAACCAAAGTATATATTATATTTTTTGTTTCATATCCTTCAATTTTAGAAATATCAAAAGTTAAATCCCTATTTGAAATTTTAACGCTTGTTGATACATTTTTGATTTCATATCCTTCAGGCACTTCATCACTTAATTCTAAATCTAGAATAGTTCTATCTTTTACATTTGCAAGAGTCAATATTACATTGAATTCATCACCTTTAGAAATGATAGTTTTATCAACATCTTTTTTGAAAATGATTGAATCTTTTATAGTATCACTAATATATACTCCACCGCCACCACCAGTATTAGCATCATTATCAGAACTTCCACCACCTTTATTTTCAAGCTTGTATACTTTACTTAATGTTGAATTTATATCAGTTAATATGAAAACACTAGAAGATACCCAGTATACTGAAGTTTCATCACTATTTATATCGTAAAAATCTACTTCCCTATAACCAAAAGGATTAATCGAGAGATTAAAATATGAATTTAAAACTCCACCATTATTAAAAAATGGGTCTGAAACTGAAGTTTTATATAATTTTAATTCATCGATGAAATAATCATAATCAGTAGGATTTCTAATTTGTGCTGAAACCAGTCTTGAAGAATTTGATGATGGAGTTTTATTTAAAGTTCCATCTATATTATATTCGAAATCTTCCCTTTGTGGTTTTTGCAAATTTAAAATAACATTTGAAACTAGATCATAAGATTTCACATAATAATCTAAAACACTTTGGGTATCATTTAAATTATTGTAAATATTATACTCGGAAAGTCCAAAGATATGATATCCTACACTAATTGATTGATTTGGTTCAATCATATAACCTTTAATTTTATCAAAACTAAATTCAAATTTTTCAGAATTTGGTGAAATTGAAGTTGTTATATTTGTAATATTATTAAATGTCGAAGAATTTGGCAAATTTATTTTGTTTATCCCAATTAATGAATCTAAGTCTAGAGGAAGAACAAACTCATATACTTTACTTACATTTGAAGGATTTTTAATTGTTAAAATTCCACTTGCATCAAGAGAGTATTTATCATTTAATAATTTAGTTACAGCACTATCTTCTGTAATTGAAATTTCAACTTTTATAGAGTATACTATACTACTCAAAAAAATAATTGAAAAAATAATTAAAATAAAACTTTTAATAAATGATCTAAACATCATTTTGTCCTTTCACCTTCTTAATTTCTCTTTTAACTTCGACAAATAATATAGTCAGTAAAATTATATTTATTGTAATCCAAAAAATATATGAACCTTTAAATGAACCTATTGAAATAGGAAGATACGAATATTCAAATACTATTGAATTAGGCAGATTATCTTTAATTTCCCAAACAGCATTATTTCCCTCAATACTAGTTTTAGTATCAGTATTCTCTTCAACATATGTAAAATGATAATTCTCAGGAAGAACTACTTTAAATTCTCCTTTTTCAATAGGAATCGTACTTTCTCTTAAAGGTATTTGTAAACTCTTAAAAAAAATTCCACCAGGATCATATCCTAATTGATAATTTAAGTTAAATTTGTATTCAAATCCAGGAAGTAAAGGATAATAAACATCAACTATAATCACTGAGTATTTGTCAGTATTTCTAACTCTTGTCTTAATTTCTTTCCCATATTGATCTACTGCTGAAACATTTTGAATTTCAATGTTTGATAAACTACCATCAATTCCTTTTGCAACTTTAAATTCAATTTGTCCAGGAACTATTCCTACACTATAAACATTTTTTAGAGTTAGAGTTTTATTTACATCAATATAATTATCACTATTAATTGTTACAACAGTATCGTAATTTGAAAAAACTTCAACATTAGAATAAACAAGATTAGATAAAAAAACTAATACTATGAATGCTAAAAAAAACTTTAAATATCTATTCTTCGAATGCATCTTATATATAAAAATAATTTTAAGTATTTAATTATAATAATAAACCTAATAGTAATAAAACACTTGCAACTGCTGCAAATATTCCTTCAGTACTTTTTAGTCTATCCATAACTTCTGTAACAATTACAGTATTTGTTGAACCTGCACCATCTACTTTTTGAGGATCTAAACCTGTAATAAATATGTCCAGTAAAGTGTAATCTCCAATACCTGTAACATTATAATCTGCACTCCATGAAGTATTAACACTAATTCCTGGACCTTGTGCAAAAGAAGTATTTAAACCTCCAACTCCAGTTGGAACTAGACCCCATTGATGAAGTGTACCATTATAAATTCCAGAAATATTATTACTAGTATTTGCTGTAGTATACCATGGCGAATTACTAAAAACAAAAGGACCAGTCAAATTATAATTTCCAGGAATGAAATCGTAAATTGTTACAATTGTATCTGCAGGAGTTACTTGATTTCCTTTGTTGTGAACATCGATTCTTACATGATATTCATCATCTGAAATTGCAGTAATATTTTTGTTAATTTCTAACCAATAACCAATAATTAAATAGATTTCTTTAATATAAATATCTCTACCATTTTTAGTAATACTTCTATTAATTAGTTGAGTTCCATCATTATCAATTGAAAAATTAATATCCATCCAAACAATAGGAGAAGGAATATCGGAATAATTGAATAACCAATTTGAACTTGACCAAGGGGATGTCGTATTTACTACAACGAAAGGATTTGTTTCTACAGTTAAAGGAACAGTTGTTGCAATAGTATCATTATCTACAGTATTTGGGTCAGTATAAATACCATTCACATTTCTTTGTGATACCCATAAAGTTACTTCTTCTAAAACATAAGATATATTAATATCAGTTGCAAAATAGCCAGTTACATTCCAAGTCACATTACTTCCATAAAGTGTTGGATGAGAAGGTTTTAGAATTTTTTTCTCAAAATCCAAATATGCCTCACTTAAAGCAACAATATCTATAACTCTAGTATGAGATATTGTACTATTTAAATTATATTTTAGTGTTGTATTAAGCATTGTATAATCTGTTGTCTTTGGAATATTTAAAGGAGTTGAAACTATGTATTCAATATCAGTACTTGCACCTTTATCCAAACATGAATTGCCTCCACCTAAAACTGACCAATGTTGAGTTTTATCTGCGTAAGCTGCAGGATAAGTTACATTAGTTGCATCAGAACCTGCTGTTGAAATAGGGAAAAAGAAATAATCTTGCATAAGTCCTGAAAAATTAACAGGCACAGTTGTTTGAGATACATTAATCCCATAAATACAAGTGTTTAATTGATAAGTTTCATTATCATATACATTTTCAACTCTATCATATATTGTTACATTATCACCAGCTAAAACTTTACTATCTGAATATGTTGAAGTAAAATTTAAAGGAGGTCTAATACTTGTAGTGTTTACAGAATAAACCCAAGTACTATTCTCTCCTGTCATTAACTCAGGAATATGTAAAACTAATAAATTACTTGCAGGATTATTACTAATAAAAGTACCATTTCTTCCTTGATGTAAAACCGGAAGAGTCATATTATTAGTATTATCTAATGAAATGTATATATCCGAGAGTGTTTTTCCATTAGGATTTGTATTTGATACTACAACATATCCAGTAATAGAATATGAAGATTGATTCTCATTAGCATCAGACCAAGTACCAACGCCTGTTCCGCCAAACTTTAATGGATTGTAGATAACTTCCTGATCTACGAATTCATTTAACTCAATTAGAATTTGCTCCTGTGTTGCGTATGATACGCTAAGCAGTGCAAAAATCCCAATCAGTAATATTAAAACCTTTTTAACCATAGCCATTTTTATAATTATATAAGATATTTATTGAATAACTCGTTTATAATAGTTAGTTACTACTCTGACTAGACACGATAAGAATTAATTCAATTTTGATCTTAATTTTATTGCAAGATTTTCTAATTCTTCTGAAGAAAGACTACTTCCTGATAAGTCAAAATTAAGTCCATCATTTTCATACCTTGGAATTACATGCATCATGAAATGTTGAGATTGTTGGCCTGCAGCTGCACCATTAGAAATAAAAATTGAAATATCATTTGGATTAAATGTCTCTTTTAATAAGTCTGCTAGATATTTAGAGATGATAGATAAATGCCCTAAAATCTCATCTGGAACCATTGGCATTAACATATAGTGCTCTTTAGGCATTAGAAGTAAATGTCCCATTGTAGCAGGATTTATGTCGAGAATTGCAAGACAAATATCATCTTCAAAAATAATTTTTGAAGGAATTTCTTTTTTTTGAATTTTACAGAAAATACAATTTTCCTTCATCAATTCCATTCTCTTTTGAATCTCTTCCTTTGAGAGTTCTTGCTGCGTCATAATATATTTCAAGAAATGATTGTTTTTAAATATTTCCTGTCTTTAATAGTAATCCTTTATTATATTTCTTCACAATTATATTAAATATAATAGGCGAAAAAATAGTCAAGATTAAGCTCATAAGAACTAATGCAGAAAATATTTGTACATTAATTAAACCAGACTTTCTTGCAATCTCAAGTATAATTAATTCAACTCCACCTTTTGTTGTCATCCCTACACCTATTAATGAACCTGTGAAAAAATTATTTTTAGTAATATATGATGAAAAAAGTCCTGCAAAGAATTTACCATTAAAAGCAATTATTGCAAAAATAAAACCTAAAACTGGATTTTGTAAGAATTGAGTTAAATCAATATTAAATCCTATCCAAAAAAATAAGAAATATGACAAGAAACCAAAAGTCATATTTTTGATAAATAAATTTATTTGATGTTCTTCTAAAACTCCTTTCTTACCTTCCCTACTTAATGAAAAATTTAATAAAATTCCTGATAAAATTGCACCTAATGAAAAATCCAAACCAATAAGAGATGAAAATAAAGCAAAAAATAAAAGAAAAATTATAGATATTGTAAATATATCATATAATTTTAAACTATCTTGCATAAACACTTTATCAATAAAATATGAAATTTTCTTTATAAAAAAGTATCCAATAAAAACAACCAATACACCTAGAAATAAAGGCAACATAGAAATTAAACTATAATTATCAGCTACCATTATAGATATAATCGCAAGAAAAAAAAGGCCAAATATATCATCAAGTAATCCTGCACCAATAATGACTTCACCTATTTTACTTTTAAGTAATTTGGCTTGCTCTAGAATTACAATTACTATACTCTCTGCGGTGACACTTAAAACTGATGCAATAACAAAACTTACCTTAATTGAATAAGACATAATCATATGTGAAAATATAAAACCCAAAATAAATGTGAAAATAAAACCAAAGACTGCTACAAAGATAGTTTGGTTTCCTTGCTTTTTAACATTATTCAAGTTCAATTCAAGACCAATATAAAACAAAAGCATGATTATTCCTAATTCAGATAAAAATTCCAATGAATCAAGATTAATTAAACCCAAATAATCTCTATAATAACCTATAAATATTCCAAAAAATATAGGCGATAAAACTTTTGGCAGATTAAAATAAATAAAAAATCTAGAGAATAAGAAAGATACACTAAGTATCAAGAAAATTAACATCATCTGCTCCATTCTTTAAAATACAAATAAAAAAGACTATAAAGATAAGTTACCTCCTAGAGATAGAAACATTAAAATACAATTAATAAAACTCCACAAAGCATGCCAATTGTTGCAAATAATTTTCGTTTCATATGTTTTTCATGAAATAGTATCCCTCCTCCAATTGAGGCGAAAAGTGTAGAAGTTCTTTTAAGAGGAATTATTAAACTAACCAATGCACCCGGAGTACCTATAGCTAAAAGTATGAAAAATGTAGAAATTATTGCAAATATAGAAATTACTAATGTTGAAGGCTCTGTTAATATATCTTTAAATGCTAATTTTAAATGACCTTGAGATAGATAATAAATAGAAAGCATTACAAATATCAATAAGCCCGTAAAATACATGTTTGTGTAAACATTGACTTCATTTAAAATTTTTTTATCAGCAATTGCAGTCATACTTATTACAATTAACATTATAAGAACTGAAGATATTACTTTCAAATTTAATTTCTTCAAAAAATCGAAGTGATGTTTATTAGGATCTTTTTTTTTGTGATTGTGAAAATTTATTTCAAGAATATAAGTTGAAATTATAATTAATATAACTCCAAAAAATTGAACAAGATTTATCAACTCCCCCAAGAAGATAATTGATAGTATAAGTAAAAACATAGGACTTAGATTCATTAGAGGAACAATTGAAGAAACCTCATATTTTTGAAGAAGCTTAAAATAAATAATAGTTGCTAAAACTAAAGTTACTGATTTTATCAAATAATAGTGCCAATGAAGTATGTATGAACTAAAATCTACTTTTGGAGAAAATAAAATTAACACTATAAGTAGTAGTAAAAAATATTCCTCAAATATTATTTGATAAGGAGAAGTATTCTTATTTTTGAATACTTTTTTTACTAAAATATCTTTTATACTTATAGTTAAAGCAGAAATAAGTGCATACGCAATCCATAAAACCATATACTTTTTTCTGCAAAAGCTTTTAAAAATGTTTTTACACTTAATATATAATGACATACAAAAAGAAGAGTTTTTCTAAGAATAAATCTAATTTTAAACCGAAAAATAATACATTTAGTCAAAGATATGATGATTTTTTTGGAGGAGGTACTTTTCATAAATTACTTGATGCAAAAGAGAAATATACTAAAAATCAATTTATCAGAATTAACCTTTCAAAGATTAGTATCGAAGAAGGTGATAAGTTTTTGAAGAAAAATAGAGTGAAATATTCTAATACATTTATTTCTAATGCTCTTAAAATTGAGAGAAGTTTTTTTAATATCTCTTCCTCTATTGAGTCTATTTCAGGAAAAGTATATTTGCAAGATTTAGCATCTCAAATTCCAGTTAATTGTATTGATTTTAGTAAATATAAAAATAAAAAAATAAGAATATTGGATATGGCTGCATCCCCGGGTTCCAAAACTACCCAAATTGCTGATTTATTTTCATTACATGAAATTGACTATGAGATTGTAGCTCTAGAGCCTGAAAATAAAAGACTTACAAGATTAATTAATAATATTCAGAAACAAGGATTTGAAAATATTACTATAGTAAATACTTTGGGAGAGGATTATGAAGATAAAGAATTGTTTGACATAGTTCTACTTGATGCGCCTTGTAGTGGGAATTTAGTAGGAGATAGAGATTGGCTTAAAAAAAGAGATATGAATGGAATTTTGAATAATTCAGATTTACAAAAAAAATTACTTAAAAATGCAGAAAAATTAACTAAAAAGGAAGGAATTATGATTTACTCAACATGTTCCCTTGAAGTTGAAGAAAATGAATTAAATGTAGACTGGATTTTAAAGAATTCAAAATTGAAATCATTTAAACCTATTTTGAAATTCGGATTTGATACTAAACCTTTAACTATATTTAAAGGAAAGAAGTTAGACCAAGGAGTTGAGAATTCAATAAGAATTATGCCTTATTTATCCAAGACACAAGGATTTTTTGTATGTTGCTTTAGAAAGTAAAATATTAATTAGTTATATAAATTTTTACATATAATTCCTAAAATTTAATAAGAATGTCCAAGATTTAAACTTTTAACTATGAAGTAGTTACAAACGATATATTTATAAATACATAAGAAGTATAGGAAGTATGAACAAAACGGAAGATATGTTTTCTTTAACTGGATCAGAATATTTGAAATGTCTAATTGATAGAGAAATTAATTTGAAAGATAGTAGATTAACTGAAATACAAATACCTCGATATTTTAAAAAAACTCCAATTTCGCTTAAGAAAGAGACATATCCTGGACAAATTAGAAGTATTATAACACCAATATCAGAACATGTAGAAAAACTAGGATATAGTGCAAATATTTTTACAACATTATATGAAGGATTGCTAAATGCATTCCAACATGGAAATAAGTATGATGAAAATAAGAAAATTATCCTTAGTACAAGTATAAAACCTAAAGAATTGGAATTCATAATCTCAGATCAAGGTGAAAAAATACATCCAAAATTTTCAAGATTTATACTAGAACAAAGACAAAAAAACTCAACTAACTCTTTTTTAAATTGGTATAATTTTTCAGAAGAAATAAAACCAGATATAAATAATGGTACTGGAACATCATTTATGCATGCATATATGGATGAAATAAAATATTTTAAAAGTAAAGAACTTGGTGGAGTTAGTTTATACCTTTATAAAAAGCAATAACTTAATTTTATAAACAACTTACACTTATTCAATTCTATTGGGATATTTCAAGTGACTCTTTAAGGAGAGGAAAGTCCACACACCACTAAAATGGCTTAGGAGAGAAAATCGCCTACTACAGAAACCCCCTTTGTTTTATGAGCTATGATTTATGGTTGATTTATTAACCATGCTTAAAAATGTTCTACATTTTTATTGTTAGATGAGCTTCGAGTAAATGCAGAGTTGAGATAAAAAGCTTGGTGCAAGAGCAGAATGCTCGCTTAGACAAATCTTGAAATTTCGATTGAAGACATTATAGGTCTTTGCTAATACGAAATACAGAATGTGGCTTATAATACCCCAATAAATTTTTACTTATATCTAATTTTCAAAATAAAATTAATTTTTAGTAACATACAGATTTTCACTATCAAATACATTATGTGATTCAAGTTCATTAAATGCTTCTTTATATTTATTTATTCTAGTTCTGTGAATTTTAGTTTCATTAGATGCAAGCCTAAATGTATCGTATAAATCTTTTTTTGCAAGTTTTAAATATTTATTCCTAAAGGCATTGACTCCAGCATTGTATGCACCTTGAGAAAATTCATCTAAATTCCAAAGAAAAGCACTATTGTTTAAATTTTTTTCTAATTCAGATCTTGAAACATCTTCAAAAAAAACTCGAGTAGGATTTTCTTTTTTTACTGTTGACAGAATACTTAATTCTAATTTTCCTGAGAAGTAATGAGCATTTCCTGCCAAAATATTGTATCTGATATTATTTTTTATACTCTCTGAAGTATATTTATCAAAGTTTATTTCATTCATTGCCAAATACCTAGGAATTATTACTTCACTTAATTCTATTTCACTTATACCATAAGATTTAAGTGTTTCTTTATTTAATCCCAAATCATTTAAATTAATTTTAGTTGAATCCTCAAAATAATTTTCAAGTGATAATTTACTAACTTTGTCTTTATTTAACATATTATTTACAATTTCATTATCCCTTTTTCGAGTATGGAGTAAACCTTCAATTCCACCATTTTTACCTTTAGTCATTTGAGCCATCCCTATAGCACCAGCATTGGATTTTGCGTTAGGTGAAAAATCAGATTCAGCACCAACTATTGCTTTAAATTCAGGAGTTTGAAAGATTGCCTCACTTTCATTTAATATATCAATAACAGGATTTGCCCTCAAATATGTAATTAAAGCAAATTCTGAAATTTTTTTATTTTTGTATAAATCGTAAGCTTTAGAATCACCATTTTTAAAAAAATCGTCATAAGCAAATTTAGTTATATATTTTCCTTTTAGCAGTCTATCTAATTTCTCATTGAGTTCCTCATTAGTAGATTTAACTTCCAATTTTCTTTCGAGATTATCAATTTTAATCCTATTACTAAATCCACTAAAATTATTTTTATCAGTATTTTCAACAAAATTTTCGATAATTTTATTTTGTTTATTTTCTATTGAAGTTTTACTAAAATTAACCCCAGAATTATAACTAAATAATGCAGTACCTAATAGTAAGATTGAAGATAAGGCTAGTTTTGGTAAAATAAATTTACTTTTATTTGACAAATTTCTATCAATTGATTCAGCATAATCAGTTCGCATATTTATAAGTAATTACTTTAGATTTAAAAGTGTTACTACTCTTGGTCTAGACATAGGAGATTTATTTATATTAAAGTAATTAAATTTATAAACTAGTTTTCTTTAAATTTGATATGACATATAAAATTGTTCACGATAGAGATGCATGTATTGGTTGCGCAGCTTGCGCTAGTGTTGCTCCTAGTTATTGGAGTATGAATAGTGATGGTAAATCAGATTTAGCAGGTTCTGAAAAATCCGGAAATGGAAATGAAGAAATTAGAAAATTTGATGATGGAACAGATTTTGATTTAAATAAAGAAGGTGCTGAGAGTTGTCCAGTTAATTGTATCCATATCATTGAGTTTAAAGAAGATGGTAGCGAGAATAAAATTTTCTAAAAAAATATTTTTTAATTATTGATTTGCATAGTTTTCAATTTCAGGATTTAATATAGTAACTTGAACTCCAGCTTTTTTAAACATTTCTTCACCTTCAGCTCCTTGATGGTATCTTTTTTGACATACTACTCGCTTTATTCCTGAATTTATTATTAACATAGCACAGACTCTACAAGGAGTCATACGACAATAAAGAGTCGAACCTTCTAATGCTACACCAAGTTTGGCAGCTTGACATATAGCATTTTGCTCAGCATGAACTGTTCTTACACAATGATTTGTAGCTTTACCGTCTTCATGTACCATAATTTTCATTTGGTGTCCAACTTCATCACAATGATCAAGTCCAATTGGAGAACCAACATAACCAGTTACTAAGAGTTGTTTATCTTTTGCAATAACGCAACCAGATCTTCCCCTATCACAAGTTGCTCTTTTTGCAACAGCTTCCATTACTTCCATAAAATAATCATCCCAGGAAGGTCTTTGATATTTTTCTTTTAAAGTTGATTTTTGATTATCCATTTACTATTTTCCTCATTACTTCATCTATTTGTTTGTATAAATTTTCAAAATTACAATCATTGTTGAATTTAAAATCTGCTTGATTAATACATTTAGGTAAATTCTGTTTGTGTGGCTCTTCATTTAGACTCTCAGCTTTTTCATTTTGAATGAATTTCTCAAAAGATACATTATCTTTTGATGATTTTCTTAATAAAATTCTTTCATATCTAATTTTGGAGTCTGCATCTACAGCAAATAAATAAAAATTTCCTTTTTCTTTTAGAGAATTTATTTCACCCAGAGTTCTCAAACTCTCAATAATTGCATTGTTTTTAGTCTTTCCTGCTCTTAAATATAATTCTTCAGCTACATAACTTGGAGAATTTTTTTCCCTCAAATCATTTGCAACTTCTCGCATCGAATCTCGATTTACTTCTAAATTACGCCTTAAAATTTCTTCAGTTATGAATTCACTTGCAGAGAAATGATTAAAATTATATCTCTTTTGCAAATAATCAACAATTGTACCTTTTCCAGCACCAAGAGTTCCCGTAATTCCAATAATTACTTTTTCACCCATAATATATTCTCAAAGTTTAAAGTTTATAAGATTTCTTACTAAAATTATATAAATGATTTATTCTCAAATATATTATGAATCAAACTTTAGCAGATAAATATTATTCTAGGCCTGAAATCCAAAAGGCAATATTAGATTTTGCTAAAGATAGGGAAATTGCAGTTCAATTCAAGAGTTCTTATTTTGGAAAGAGACCAGATACTATTGAATATATCAGTGATGTTAAGAGTTTTGTACAAAAAGAAGCTAGTTCTTTTCATTGTAGCGAGGAGAGATGGGCTAATCCTCTCCTTTTAGGTAATGAGAAATATTCTGAAGAAGAAAAAGTTAAGAATAGAATAGGATGGGATTTAATTCTTGATTTAGATGGTGTAGATTTTTTTTATGCACAAATAGTTGGTAAAATTATTATTGAATTTTTAAATGAGATAGGAGTTCATAATGCTTCTACTAAATTTAGTGGGAATAAGGGTTTTCATATTGGAATTCCTTTTGAAGCATTTTCTAAGAATATTATTGGAATTGGAGAAACTAGAAAACTTTTCCCAGTAGTTGCTAGAAAAATTGCCGCATATTTAATGGTTGAATTAAAGGGAAGAATATCTAAAGCTATACTTGAACATGATGGAAGTGTTGAAAAAATTGCTAAGAAGTATGATTTAGATGTTAATGATTTGATTAATGATGATATTGATTCATATAATTTTGAATTTATGAAAGTAATTGAAATTGATACTATTTTGATTTCATCAAGACATCTTTTTAGAATGCCTTATTCTTTGAATGAGAAATCAGGTCTTGCTAGTGTGCCTTTAAAGAATGAGAACATTATGAAATTTGAAAAGAATTGGGCAAAGGTTGGAAATGTGAAACCTGAGTTCAATAAACATTTTGAATTTTTAAGATATGATCCTAAATATGGAAAAGATGGAGACATTTTACTTATGAGGACTTATGAAGATGGAAATGATGACGAATTTGAAAAAATTGTAAATAAGATAAAAAAAGATAAAAAAGGACATGAAAGAGGTATAATTTTTGAAGGTGAGTTTGAAATTGCTGCATTTGAAATTGATGAAAAAGTAGAGTTAAAGGATTTTCCTGCAACTATTGTATTTGCACTTGAGAATGATTTTGAAGATGGGAAAAAAAGAGCTTTATTTTTATTACTTACATTTTTACATGCAGTTAAATGGGATAAAGACCATATTAGAGCAACAATTGATGAATGGAATTCTAAACAAAGTTCTCCATTAAAAAAGAATTATATAAATGCACAAATTACATGGTTTGAGAATCAAGAGAAAACTATTTCTCCACCAAATTATAATAATCAAAATTATTACAGAGGAATTGGTATTGATGAAGAAATTATCAAAGAAGATAAAGATAAATTTCCGAGAGTAAATGTTAAAAATCCTCTACATTACATTTATTTATTTGTTAAAAGTAAAAATTCTAAAGAGAAAAAGAACTAATTGAGTGAATATTTTATTAATAATTCTTCTAGTTTTATTATTCCTTTTTTTTCTGATTCTTTGAAATCTCCAAAAAAAGTTTTTAAAATTGATTCATCATAGTTTTCAGCACCTAAATAAGTAGAATTCTTCCAACCATTTAATTTATAGTCTATTAATATGAATGAGTGCTCTTTTCTCGAAAAATAAGTAATTTTGAAATTTATCTCTCTTTCTTTAAAGACTATACTTTCATGATTATAACCAAATAATTTTGAGTGCATAGTATTAATAGATTTTAGAATTAATAAAAGTATTTATTGAAGAAATTACTTTAGTATAAAAATTAAATTTTTATGGCAAAATACTTGAGCAAGCCCAATTATTTTTTCATGAAAAATTTGTGATCAGTTTCATCTTTTATTTCTTCTAAAATTCTTTGAGAAATTGATTTTGAAGGTTCTGCTAAAAAAGGACATCTTTCTGTTAGGTCTTTAAAACTTTCAAATGGTTTTATGTACCTTTCATCAATTAAAACTTTAAGGTGTTTCTTACCTATTCCAGGAATTAATTCTAAAGAATGTCTTCTAATAGAAATTGGACCAGCCATATTGAAAAAATTTACAAATTCTTCCTCTTTTTCATCAACAATATCTTGAATTGTGAAAAATAACTCAGAGCTTGCAGTACCTGATAATTTATCAAAATATAGTACCCTTTTTATGTATTGAATTTCATCTCTTTTACCATCACCAACATATACTTTTTGACCAGCCCTTAATTCTACTCCTTGTTTTGGCACTAATTCAAATAAGTTGTAAGTATTAACTCCTATTGCTTGAGCTAAATTATTATCTTTAAATGAAGAACTATTTACAATAACATCAAGAATAATTGCATTTTCTTCTTTGATTGGGGGTTTTTTTTCCTCTCTTCTATATCTATTGTCCATTTTTCTTATTTAACCTAATTAAAATTATACTATTGTTAATTTATAAACTTTGTTTATACTATTTTAAAGAAATAATTATAAATTTATTTTCTATAGTTATTTAGAACTTCAATTATTTTAGTCATATTTTCATCAACTAAAACAGTTCCTGAATGAGAGACTATTGCTCTTAATTCAGTTCCATTAGCAGGCATTAATTCTAAAATTTTTACAATATGCTCTTCACCTAATCTAGGAATTTCAAGTGCTAATAACTCAGCTTGAGCTTTTTTAGTTTCAGCATGGTCTAATTTTTGAAATTTCTTTAAATATTCTCTAACTTTTTCTTCCCTATAAGTTAGCTCTTGATTTTTCTCTTTGTCTGCAATAATTTTTGCAGAATCTGCTTGAGAGATTGCTTCAATTGTAATTAAATCATAATTATTTGACATTTTTAAGCTCT
This sequence comes from Candidatus Woesearchaeota archaeon, assembly GCA_027858315.1. Classification (NCBI taxonomy): domain Archaea; kingdom Nanobdellati; phylum Candidatus Woesearchaeota; species Candidatus Woesearchaeota archaeon. The sequence continues at coordinate 7,589 of JAQICV010000041.1, read as the reverse complement.
TAATAAATGAACTGGGTGAATAATACACATTTTTACTTTGTTACCATCTTTAATGTTTACTTTATAACATTCACCTTGTTCTCCTGAAATTTCCCCAATTTTACCATAAAATCTTAAACAAAATAGACCTTTTTGATATGAAGGGTATGCTTTTAGTAAGACTTTATCACCAGATTCATATTTTTGCATAAATCTCTTAATGTGTAATTTTCCTTTTTCTGATACAGACTTACTCATCTTATATCTTGATTTTCTTCTACTTCCACCAATTCTTTTCATTTTAAATCACTTAATATATATATAAAATAATCTTGTTTGCTTTAAAAACTTTATCTTAAAGATTTTTTAATATAGTTTAAATTGTAATGTTTAAATCTTCTTTTAATATGGTTAAAACATCATCATATAAACTCTTAGGTAAATCTACAGAGATAAATCTTGTTCTTCCATATCTTCCTTTTGAGACGATTTTAAAATTAATCAAACCTAGTACTTCAAGTTCAACAATAATGTCTGAAATCCTTCTTAAACTTAAAGATGGCACACTTAATTCTTTTGCTATTTTATTATAATAATCATATACTGCTCCAGTTGTTGATGGTTCAAAAAACATAGATTTTTTATTTGTTACAAGATTGTGCTTTTCTTTCATAGATGTTTTAATTATTGCATAGTTTACCAATTGAAATTGTTTTGGTTGAGATTTGATTACATCAATTACTCTATTTCTCTCAGAACGCTTATCTGCATTGTCAATATGTTCAGGTAATACTTTTTCAGAGCCTTCTCTTTCTGCAATTTCTGCTGCAAATCTTAAAAGTTCGAGAGCTCTTCTTGCATCACCATGTTCTCTTGCAGCATATGCAGCGCATCTAGGAATAACTTCTTCGTGTAAAACTCCTGCTTGAAATGCCATTAATGACCTATCATTTAATATATCTTGAATCTGAACAGCATTGTATGGTAAAAATACTAATTCTTCTTCATTTAGAGAACTTTTAACTCTTGCATCTACTGTGTCCATTACTGTTAGATCATTTGTAATTCCAAGTATTGAAATTTCAGAATTTTTAAGTTCAGGATTAATTCTTGTTAGGTTGTATAATATTTCATCACCTACTTTATGAATTAGAGTGTCTATCTCATCTAAGACTAATAAAACAGTTCTTCTTTGTGAGTCTAATAAAATGTATAGTTCTTTGTATAAATCATTTGTAGAAATTCCTGTAGATGGCATTTCCTTTCCTAATTGTTTAATAATTTCAAGAAGAATTCTGTATTCAGTATCTGCTACTTTCTTTAGTTTACAATTTATAGTAACTATCAGAAGAGGAATATCTCTTGATGAAGCCACATTACTCATTTTATTTAGAACATGATTTATACATAAAGATTTTCCAGTTCCAGTTTTACCATATATGAAAAGATTTGAAGGTTTTTCCTTTCTTAATGCTGGTGCTAAAATTTTCGCAATATCTTTTATGTATTCTTCCCTATGAGGAATTAGATCTGGCTTGTAACTTGACTGTAATACAGATTTATCTTTAAAAATAGGTTTTGATGACATAAATTCGTCAAAGAAGTTATCAATATCATCTTTAGTATTTTCAGAAATAGGATTAGTTTCTAGTAGATTCTCCATTAGAAATACAAGGAGTGCATAAGGTATATAAAGGTTTGTAAAACTGGCAAAGGAAATGCACAGGTTTCTAGTGGAGAAATAACTCTTCAAAAAAAATACTAAATATTATAAAATTAAATTAATTTAACCCACAAAGTATCTGGATGCGATGATGAACAATCGCCCATGTGAGATCCATAAATATTATCTTCGTCTATTTTCCCAATACAACTATAATTTTGAGCAGCCATACTTGAACTATTAATTATATAACTTATAGTTTTATCAGAAGATAAAGACACATTATACCAAAATGGTGGTTCTCCACTATATCTTGAACCTGTTTGAGTCCAAATTGCAGAATTAGAATCAGGATATAAATAAAATAAATTTACATTATTTACATAACCAGAATCGGTAAGATTATAATCGACATGTTTTACGCATACATTATAAGTACTAGAACCATCAACATCTACATGAGCACTCTCTAAATCAGTTAATCCATACAACCTTGTATAACCATTTATAAAATCACAAGCACCAAATTGAAATAATACTATCAAATCAGATATTAGTGGACTTCTAACAGTTTCATAAGAATTAATCATACCATAATTAGTAAATAATGATACTGAATAAGGAATTACTTCATTTAAACCTTTTGTACAAGATCCAATATCTATAGTTGCAATACCCTCATCAATAATATAATCTTGAGTGTTACATTCAACCCCATCAATTTTAATTGAATTAATTTTAAAATCATCACCAAAATCATTTTTTATTGTAAGAAGAGAACCTTCAATTTTTCTTACTTCTAAATTTTGTGAAACCTCTTTAGTATATACATCATTTTGAATATTTGAATCAATATTGAAATACCAATTTTGAAGGTAAATATATGCAGTAATTGATAACAACATTAAAAAAACTATACTTACAACGGCAGTAATTCCTTTTTTACTTCTAAACATAATAATTTTACAAATAAATATTTTATAAATCTTTGTAACACGCTTTTAAAATACTATTTAGAACGATACAGAATATAATAGTAAAAACTACAATTTAAATTTTCAAAGTTAGAGAATAAGACTAATTAAAAAAGTGAAGGCCACCAAAGTTTTTCCGTTATATAACAGTACTCACCAAGGCTAACCAGGCTTAACTTCTGTGTTCGAGATGGGAACAGGTGTGACCCTAGGCTATATGAACCTTCTACTAATATTAATGTCAATCGGTTTATAAAACTTTCCATTTCGGGAAGAATTATAAAGACATAAGAACTATAAATTTTAATGAAATTAAAAAACTTTCTATTGTTTGTATCCTTTTTTTATTTATCTTTATATGTTCCACTAACATATACAATATATTCTAGTTCTTCTTATGAATTGAATTATGATAAACAAAGAATATATAATTATACTAGTGAGGAAATTGTAATGAACTCAACTAAAAACTTAATTAATTATTTTTATCATAAAGAAGACTTAAATGAAAACTGGAATGATAAAGAAAAAGTTCATTTTAGCGAAGTTAGAAATATCTATGACATTTTATTTCTACTTAGTATCGTTAGCCTAATAATATTCATAATAAAGTTTAATAGAAAAAAAATTGGGAAATACCCAATTATTAATTCACTAATCTTTATTCTTAGTTTTTTAATTGTTCCTTTTTTTATATTTTTCTGGGACAAAATATTTCACCCATTATTATTTAGTAATGAGTTATGGATTTTAAATCCTAATGATTTATCATATTATTTGTTTCCCTACGAATTTTTTATTAATAGTTTTATATTTATTATTTTGATTGCAATAGTCATAAATTTAATATTTCATATAGTATTTAATGCTAAAAGAATAACTATTTAAAAACAAATTAACTCATATTAATTATGATTGATATATTTTTATATTCATTGGGTAGCGTTTTTATTGTAAGTTTTCTTTCATTAATTGGAATTTTAACTTTTGGTATGAATACTCAAACATTAAAAAAGACATTAATATATATGATAAGTTTCTCTGCAGGAGCTTTATTTGGAGATGTGTTTTTACATCTACTGCCAGAATTAGTAGAAGAAGCAGGAAGTTTTACATTGAAGATTTCAATTTATATAATGGTCGGAATTATTATTTCATTAATTCTTGAAAAAATAATTCATTGGAGACATTGCCATATGCCAATTACTAAAGAACATGTACATCCTTTAAGTATTATGAGTTTAGTTGGTGATACAATGCATAACTTCATTGATGGAATTATTATAGGGGTTAGTTATTTAGTTAGTATTCCTGTAGGAATTGCTACAACAGTTGCAGTAATATTTCATGAGATTCCTCAAGAAATCGCAAATTATGGTGTTTTGATTCATGGAGGATTTTCTCAAAAAAAAGCACTTGCTATGAATTTTATTACTTCACTTAGTGCATTTTTAGGGCTAATAATTGCATTAATTATTGGAACAAAAATAAATGGTTCGCTAGAATTTTTAATCTCTGTTGCTGCAGGAAATTTCATATATATAGCAGGTTCAGATTTAATCCCTGAATTACATAAAGAATCCAAATTGAAAAGTTCAATTTTACAAATAACTACATTTATATTGGGAATTTTTATTATGAGTTTATTACTATTTTTAGAATAAATAATTAATATTTAACAATAATAATAGTCATTCCATTGAGAATTCAAAGGAATAAATAAATAAAAATTAATTATTAATTATTGTTGAGGTGTTTGGTATGGTACCAAGACCACTTCAGTTTCATTAATAAATAAAGAAACATATCCATTTTCTTGAACATAAGTTAAAATCTCCAGAATTGTTTCTTCTTTTGCAACTTGTAACATTTGCGAAGGTACTAAAGCAATAGTTTGATTTCCAAGAGTTAAAGGAAGATATCCATTTTGATTTAGAGTTTGAACTGCATAATCACTAGTTAATTGTTGTCCATAAATTACTCCTTCATTAAATTTTGTTGTTGAATGAACTCCAAATGAATAAAATGCAATAGCTACTACAATTACAATTAGTAATACATAAGTTGTGAATTTGTAAAAATTTTTACTTTTTTTGTTTTCAGCCATAAGAATTAATAAATTAAATATTTTATAAATATTACTATTCTAAAGCAGATTTGAATCCTGAATCTTCGCCTGCTAGTTCTTCTTTAATTTTTTTTAAAACCTCTTGAGCTAATTTTGGCGTTTGAGATTGATAATATATCCTTATTCGAGTAATTTCTTTTGATTTTTTGCAATAAATACAAGTAAATATTTTATTTGCACTGCTCAATTGGAATTTTTTACAATTAAAACATTTTATCACACTATACATTTTTAACGATATACAATTTTATCTTTTCCAGATTTTTTTGCTTTATAAGATAGAACATCAGCATCCTCAATCATTTTATTAATTGTTTCTTCATTCTTTAAATTATATTTCCTCGAATTTACAAAACCACAACTAAATGTAACATTACAACTAATTTCAGCTACTTGTTTTTTAATTTGATAAGGAATATCCTTTCTTAATCTTTCCAAAATCTTTTTTGAAGCTGCGACATTTATATCTGAGAGTAATATCATGAATTCTTCTCCACCTATCCTATATACTGAATCATGTTTCCTTAAAATTCCCTTAATAACTTTGCTAAATGTTACCAATACATCATCACCTACTTTATGTCCATGTGTATCATTTACTGTTTTAAAATTGTCTAAGTCCATTACTGCAATTGTGAAGTTCTTTTTCTCTCTATCAGAATAACTCAAAACAGATTCAGAATTTATAGTTAAAGCTCTTCGATTATAACAATTAGTCAATGGATCAATTAATGAATACTTTTTCTCATTTTCAATATGTTGTTCTAATTTATCTAATAAATCATTTGTAAAGTAAATCATCTCATCAAGTTCATCTTCTCCTTCATTAGATATTCGTTTAGATAAATTTCCTTTCATAATCTCTTTCATCTCTTCTTGTATGTTCTTAAACCTAACAAATAAATTTTTATTAATAGAATTATATAAATAAAAATCAAAAACTATCAAAATAATTATCAAATTAAAAAAATAAATTAACGACTCAATAAAAATCTCCCATATAGAACGCGCCTCAATAATAAAACTGTGAGATACAAATACAAAAAAACCTAAAAAAGAAGACAAAAAGAAGCCCCAAACTAAATCTTTTTTTATTTTAGACTTAAGTGTACTTCTTTTGAAAACTCTGGAAGAATATTTATAATAATTATATGCGAGATGGTCTTTTAGTCTCATAATATTTATTTGAGAGTTTCATTTATAAATATTAGTTGTTATGCCTAGCAACAAAATTATAAATTCTTTACTAATTTCATTAAAACTTGATTTACTTTTTGAGGGGATGCAGTTCCCTTTGTCTCACGCATTACGATGCCAACTACAAAGTTTAAAGATTTAGTATTGCCTGCTTTATAATCTTCTACCGCTTTTGGCGCTTCACTTAGGGCTTTTTTTAGTAAATCCTCTATTAATGAATCATCTTGTACTTGAATTAAATTATTTTCTTCAACAAATTTTTCTATGTTGAATTTTTCTGCATACAATTTTTCAATTAATTTTTGAGCAGTTGTATATGAAATTTTTTCTGAAGATAAGAGTTCTAGAAGCTTTGAAATTTCTGATTTAATATCTTTTCTTTCTAAATCTTTAAATGTTGCTTTATTATAGTTCAATACTCTCATAATCTCCCTTCTTAAAAATAATCCTACTTCTTTAGGGTTTAGTTTTTCTTTAAGAGCATGTTCAAATATTTCAGTTAAATATCTATTTGAAACTAATACTTCTATGTCTTCAAGTTTTAGACCAAATCCTGAATATTTATCCCTCTTTTGAGCAGGAAGTTCAGGAATTTCCTTTTTAATTTTATCAATTTCTTTTTGAGTTAAAATTAAGTTAGGTAAGTCTGGTTCTGGAATAAACATATAGTCTTGAGCATTTTCTTTTGAACGCATAAATTGAGTTTCATCAAGAGTTTCATTGTACCTTCTAGTTTGCATTTCAATACTTTCACCATTTGCAACTAAAGCTCTTTGTCTTTTAATCTCAGCTTCAGCTGATGCAACAATGTTTGTGAATGAATTTACATTTTTGATTTCAACTCTTTTGAAACCAGATTCCTTAATTGAAACATTAACATCTGATTTTATATTAAAATTTGGATCTATTGCATCAATGTAGGAAGCTACAAGGATTAATTCTTTTAACCATTCTCTTAGTTGGTCTGTTGAAGTAAATTCAGGTTTTGTTACAATTTCTGCCAGAGGAGAACCAGCTCTATTATAATTAATCTCACCAGTTACTGGGTCCCATGCTGCTGGGTCCTCTTCTAAATGTAGTTCTTCAATTCCAATACCTTGAAATTCACCACCAACTCCAGTTGGAGTTATGTTTCCTGAAACAGTTCTTTGATAACCTACAGGCATATCAGGCCAAGTATATTGTTTTCTTTGAAAATTTGTTCTAAGAGTAATTTTTGAGCCAAAGATTTGACCTAATTTAATTGTTTTGTATAATGCCTCTTTATTTGGTAATTTAGGTTTAGCACCAGGCTGACCAGTACATCTTGGACAAATATTAGTATTTACTTCATCTTCTTTTGAAGATTTTTTACATGAACAGAATAATTTTTCTTTTGTTTTCAAATATGCGTGGACTTCCAATCCTATCATAATATCTTGAGTCATAAGAAAAAATATTAGTTTAGGTTTATATATTTTATTATTTAATCAAAGAATAATAAGTTCAGCCATTGATTACATTCATTCGGAACAATTTGATTGGTAATCAGGCTTTATCCGAAGTAGATTTATAAAGTTCAAATTTCTTTAATTATTATGATTCGTAAACTTGTACAAAAACAAATAATTCCTCACGAGAATTCTTTTCGTCAAGAATTAAATAAGAT
>JAQICV010000040.1 GCA_027858315.1 Candidatus Woesearchaeota archaeon | reverse complement strand
TGTTTTCCTTTATTTTTTTGTGTGATTGATCCGTATTCCTTTTTTTTCTTTCTTGTATGACATCTTTATATATTTTTTTTTGGAATCTTAGTATTTTTTCTTTTTTTTTATTTATTTTTTGATTGATTTTAACTAGTTTGTATTTGCAATCGGAGTATTTAGTCCAATATATCATTCCTATTGTTAATACAAATAAATACCAGTTCACGCATTTTTTTTCACCGAGTTTTATTTGGTCTTTTAGATTTCCTAATTGTGGTTCATAAATTCTTATTTCGTATTCTAAATTTCTTATTTTTTCTTCAATTGATTCTATTTTTTCTTTGTTTTTTCGGAGTTTTTTGTTTTATTGTTTTTTATTTTTAATGTTTCTAGCTTTTTTTGAAGTTTTTCTTATTTATTGTTTAGAATTTTCAAATTGTTTTCTAATTCGTTTAATACTTTTTCTTCTAGTTCTATGTTTGTTTTTATGTATTTTTGTTTTTCTAAATTTATTCTTCTTATTTTTTCATTTTGTATATCTATTTCTTCTTCAATTTGCGCTTTTTTTTCTTTTTCTATGGATTTAGTTTTTGTTATGTAGTTTTCTAGTTTTTCTTCAAGATGTTTTAGGTCTTGATTAGTTAGTGTATTTATTATTTGTTCAATTATTTCTATTTGGGAGGTTTTTTCTATGAAATCGTAATTGTCATCTTTTGGTTTTTGAATTTATTCAGGAGATTCTTTTTTTAGTGTTTCAATTTTAGTTTTGATTTCATCAAAATTTTCTATTGGTTTTGTTAGTTCTATTTCCTTTTCGGATTTATTTTGAAGTTTTTTTAGGTCTGTTATTATGATTTTATTATTTGTTAAGATGTTTTTTGTTTCAGTTGGTATTGTTAAATCTTTTATTTCTTGAGGTATTTGATATTTTTTTGTCAGAGAATTAAATATTTGCTTATCTTTGATGTAATATTTAGTTTTTTTAGTATCGTCCATTTTTTTCACTAATATTAATTTACACACAACATTTATTAAGTTTTTTGTATTTTTTATAGTTATTAATGGGCCTACTTAGCAATTTTTTTGATATGGTGAAATTTGGAGGGCTTCCTTTTTTGTTTTTATTAGTGATTTTAGAAGGAAATCCTCTGGTTGGTTCTTTTATTCCTGGACAACTTTTAGTTATTTTTGTTGGTTTTTTGATTTCTACTTCTGGTATTTTTGGTCTTAAAAGTACAGTGATTGTTGTTTTTTTTGGTGCGTTGCTTGGAGATCTTATTGGTTATTTTATGGGCAAAAAACTTGGAGTGATTGGTCTTACAAAGTTTGGATTCTCTCCTGAAACTAAGATATACAAGGCTTCAAAAGATTTTTTTGAAAAGTATGGTGCATGGTCAATTTTTTTTGGAAGGGAATTTAATTTAACTCGAGCATTTATGCCTTTTTTTGCAGGAAGTTTTGGTATGAAATTTATAGAATTTTTACTTATTAGTATTTTTAGTTGCATTGTTTGGAGCGTTTTATCTGTTCTTTTAGGTTATTATTTCGGATATTTTTTAGTTAGTAATTTTAAATTTTTTATGTTATTTCTATTTTTCTTTGTAGTTTATTTGGGGTTAGTATATTTCGTATATCGTGGTCTTAGTAGTTTTTATGTTGAAAATAAGTCTTATTTAAGGAGGCACGCAATTCATACTTTTTTCTCTTTGGGATTTTTAGTTTCTATGCTAGTTTTAATGATATTTATTATTAGGTGGGATTATTATATTTTATTTAATGATAGTTTTTCATTTTTGTATTTTAATGGATTTTACATATTTGGAGGATTTTTCACTTCTTCAATTTTTTTGGTCATTTATTTTTTTATAATTTTTTTTATATTTATGTGGAAGAAAAGATTTAGGATGTTAGTTGTATATGTTTGGAGTGTTATTTTCATGTTTTTTTATACTATTGTTTTGTCTTTGAGTTTGAAATTATTTATTGGCATTTTGCCTTATTTCACTATTATGCTTTTTACTCTTTTTGTATTTTATACTTGGGTTATATTTGAATTATTTTTCAGAGAAAGTAGGTTCTTTTATCTTTTAAACATACTTTTAAGTTTAATTTTGATTTTAGTTTTTTTGAGTAAATTTTCTTTTTCAGGTAATTTGTATTTGACATTGTTTTCATTTTTACTTGGAGTTATAGCTAGTGATTTGATTTGGCTTTTGTCTTATTATCAAATTCTTGATAACTGTCTTTATAACTGCAGAGATTCTGAGTGTAATTCTTTGTAAATAGTGACAAAATGTTTTAAACATATAATTGAGGATTTTACTAAAATAAAAATGGTCTTAGGTTTAATTGATTTTTTATTAGGTGGCAAGAAGAAAACTAAAGTTCCTCGAAATGCTCAGGTCTCAGGGCCTAGTGGCACAGTTGGAGGCTCAGTTTCACAAAGTGCAGATAATGGAGGTGGAACTAATAGCGTGCCAGATGGTACGACAAATCCTACTCAAAATGCAGGTGGTTCAAATTTAGAATTTCAGGATTCTTCATCTGATGCAAAACCTGAAGTTTCAGCACAGCATGATGATTCGAATGTAAGTTCTGGAAAGAAGTCTATTTCAGATGTTATTAATAGAATACATAAGGAGTTGAAGAGCACTAATGAGAGTGTTGTTAATTTAGTTACAGAGGTTAAAGAGGTTCAAAATAGTGTTAATTCTATAGATCATAGAGTTAGTGAACTTGAAGGTGGAAATAAACAATTTACTGAGAAAATGTCAGAGATTGATGAGAATATGGGTAAATTTTTATCTTTATATGAATTAGTAAATAATCAATATAATCCTTTTGTTGATAATGAAACTGTTGCTGTAAAACCTAAAGAAATTGTTTTATCTGCTGATGGTAGTTCTATTGGAGGTTCTGTAGATGATTTGGGTCAAGATGAGATTAAGTCTAAACTTACTAATCTTGATTCTGATTTGTCAAATTCTACTACTTCTAATCCTGCATATGAAAATGATTTAGATGCTTCTCTTTTAGAATTAGATACTTTAGATATTGAAGCTGCTGCTGCTGATGCTGTACCTTTGACACATTTAAAGAGTAATACTAATTCTTTGGTTGTTATTTTGAGTTGGCTTGAGTATATGGTGAAGAAAGCAGGAGTCGAAGATACTAAAGGTAATTTAAGATATTATACTGAGACTTTAAGATGGATTACTCCAGAGGTTTATTTTGAATTAGATAAATTTTTGAAAGGTATGACTGATTTAGAATCTTCAGAGAAGAAATCCTTGAATGTTAGGGATCATATAGTGTCATTATATTTCATTAGTAAGTTGAATGAGAAAGTTTTAGATCAAAAGTTAACTAAAGCGGTGTTACAAATTATTAAAGAACAATAATTTTTTATTTATTATAGAATGAGAGCAAAAAAAAGTTCTAAGAAGGGTTTTGGGGATGCTGTTAGCACCCTTATTATGTTTATTGCAGTTATTTCTGTTACTACGGGATTAGTTATTGCTTTTATGAATTATGTTGATACTACACAACAATCTTTTAACAAACAAACAACTCTTTCGTCTAATAAACTTAGGACTTCAGTTTCTATTTCAAATGTTCATTATGATTCTACAGGAAATGTTTTGTATGTGTATGTAAAAAATATTGGTGAGACTAAGTTAGTCCCAGAACTTTTTGATTTGTTTGTCGATAATGTTTTTATTACGGGATTTAATGCAACAAAAGCTGATGATTTTGCGCAAAATGTGACTTTGTTTCAAACTCAAGATAGTATTGCTATAATAAAAGATATTGTTTTAGGTGCTGGAACTCATGATGTTATTGTTAATACTGAGTATGGTGTTGGAGATAAGGAGTCATTTAATATCTAAAATTTAAAAATGAGTGGTTTTTCATCAATTGTTGGTTTCATGTTTTCTTTTTTCGTAGTAGTTTTAGTTTTTTTTGGAATTTATTATACTTATCAAGTTCAAATTATTGAGCAACAGAATTTGATAAAATCGTTTGAAGAAGATTCACTTAATAGTTTGAATTATGATTATTCTTTGAATTCTCCTTTTTATTCTTCAGGTAGAATGGGCCTTCATATTGATAATACTGGGAGAGATGATTTTGTTTACAAGTTAAAGGATTCTAATTGTTTTGATTTTTTTGTTAATTCTAAATATGTCAGTAAGGATGATATTTATTTTGGAACATTGGGTGGAGTTAGTTCTGATTATAGGTCTGTCGAGGTTGATAAGTACGGAATTTCAAATATTAAGGAAGTTTTTGATTTTTCGATTGATAATAGGTTTAAGTCTCTTTCTTGTGATGGTTTGGAGAAAGAATTTTTACTTGAAGTTTCAAAGTATAATTGGTGGAGTGATGATTGGAGTTTTAGGAATTATATTAATGTTGAAAATGTTGCAAGTGAGCAAATTGTTGATTATCAAGTTTTAGTTGAATTGGATTTGTCTAATTTTGATTTTACTACTTCGGCTCAAAATGAGTTGCGTTTTGTTGTGCCTTTACAGGAAAATTTTGTTTTAGATTTGACTTTTGATGATTATTTACAAACTTTAGATGAGTATTCAAAATATTTGAATACTGTTAATCTTGGTTCTAATTCTGGGGTTGATGGATTAGATCCTTCTAGTATTGAAGGTATTGTTTTAGATGCTCTTTATTTTGATGGTGTTGATGATTATGTTAGAGTTTCTAGTGATGTTAGTTTGGAGCCTCAAAAATCTTTGACTTATGCTGCATGGGTTAAGTGGAATGTTAGTGGTAATGCATTACAGTACATTTTTGTTAATGGTGATACTTCTAATTCACTTGCTGTTGTTAATGATGGAGGTATTAATGATGAATTGATTCAGTTTTCTTTGAATATTGATGGTTCAAATGAAGTTTTATATTCTAATACTACTTTAGGTAATGATTGGCATTTTGTTGCTGCAACTTATGATGGGGCTAATATGAGGGTTTATTTAGATTCGATTCTTGTTGGAATTAATAATATTTATGGGGAAATTGTAGCAGTTTCTTCGGATAATTATATTGGATTTGATGGGGTTGGTTCTCATTTTTTCGGGATTATTGATGAGGTTAAGTTTTTGAATTTGGCTTTGTTTGATAATGAGATTGAAGATTTGTATTATAATGATTTAAGATTTAGAGAACTTGATTTTTTTATTGTTGATTGGGATGCAAGTTCTAAAGTTTCTAATTTATTTGTTAAAGTTCCTAGTGTAGGGTCTTTAGGTAATGTTTCTTTTGAGATGTATTACGATAATAAAAATGGAGTTCCTACAAATTCAGATATTGAGGCAGCTTTTTCATATCCTGCGCCAAGGGGTGTAGGTTATGTTGTGTCTGAGAGGATTTCAGGTTCTACTGGTTTGAATATTTTTAGTTTGTATGACGATAATGAGATTTTAGTTGATACTGATTTCTTTGTGTTGGATGAGCAAGTTGGGACTACTTTGGCTTCAGGTTCGGTTAATGTTGATGATGAAGTATTTATGAAATATTTAGCTCAGGTAGAAGGGCAAGCATCAAGTGGAGGAGAGATTATTGTTCCTATTTCTTGGGCTGGAACTAATTTTTATACTAGTGGTATGAGGAATAATCCTGATAGATTTTGTATGCTTTCTCCTTATGGAAATGCAAATGTAGATATTTTAGATAATGGAGTTTCAGTTTGGTCAGGAGTTGTTGGAGTGGGAGGTTCTTGTGTTCATACTTTAAATATTGGAACTACGAATAATTTAGGTGTTGAGTCAGATATTCCAATTTTAGTTTCTTCTTATGGTGATACTAGTGATGACTCAATTGCTTTAAAACCTGCAACTACTGAAGATTTGTATGGTGTTCCGACTGGTACTTTTTATATGGGTGTCGGTGCTAGTGGTGCTACAGGAACTATTTATGAGAGTGATGGTTCAACTTCAGGAATAGGTCTTGGAGCATATGGTTCAATTTCAGATACTGCACCTGGAAGCCATGGAGATTCTCCTGCTTATAGGTTAGTTTCAGATGGTTTAATGGGCGCTCTGCAGCAAGCCGATGGAGATGGTGTAGAGAGTACTGTATTTGGTTCAATTTATGATATGGGTGTTAAGTTTGGTTCTCATGGTGGTAATGAGTATGTTATAGCTGCATCTCCTTATTCTGATGCTAATTGTACTACATATAATGCATTGGGTGTTGAGGTTGATAATGTACTTACTGGTGTTGGTGCTAATGGAGTTTATCTATATGCTTTTGATATAAGTAATAATAATCCTTATTTGGCTGCTGATTGGAAGTTTGAGTGTGATAAATTAGTTTGGCCTATTTATGAGGATTCAAGTGATGATGAAACAAATTTATTTAGTCATATGATGATGAGACAATATATTTATCCTGAACCTGTTGTTGTATTTAATTAGAATTATTTTGATTATTTATTGTGTTAGTTATTAAAAATATTTATAAACATTTAAGTTTATTATTTAGTATGGTTAAAGATGATAGTAAAAGTAAAGTAAATCATTATCTTAATAAGTTGTCTTTTGTTTATGGTTTGTTTGGTAAGAAAAATTTATCAGTTAGTTTGGATAGATTGAAGAATGAGGAGTCTACTGAGCAGGAATTGATTTATTTTAAAAATGGTGGTTATGAGACTAAAGGTATTTTTGTTTTTGGTTTTTCATTTTTTTTAAAGGAGTTAGAAAATCAGGAGTTTAAAAAAATGCTTGGCCAAAATTCCTTGAATTTTAAAATATATAAGGCCTATTCTGATTTGAAAATTGTTTGTGATTTGAAGAAGGATAAAAAAAATAGTTGTAGTAATGTTCATGTTAATGATATTTTGGAAAAAATTTCTTTTGGAAATGGTAAATCTGTAGATAGGGCTAAAGTTCTAAGGAGAATTTTATTACTTTCTTATTATTTGGATTGGAATTTGGTGAAGGATGAAGAATCTTTTGATAATGATTATCATATTCAGATTCAAAATTTTGGTTTTTTAAACAAGATGAAACAAAGATTTAATCTTGATATATTTTTACCTATTATGGAGGATGATTCTTCTATCATGTTTGTTAATTCAAAGGGAGATTTAAATTTTGTATTTATAGATAGAGGTAGTTTTACTAGGGATGATGTTGAAAAAATAGTTTTGAAGAAATTTAAGAAAGAATTTAAAATTGGAGAGATATTTTGTTGTGAAAATTGAGTTTTTTTAGTAAGAAAGATAAGTTTGATGGATTGGTTTTTCCTGAATTTGTAGAGGTTAATGCTAATAAATATTTGATTGAAGTTGAATTTTCAAAGAAGAGGAGTTCATCAGTTGTAATTAAAGATACAAAACTTATTTTTAGAATGTCTTCTTATTTAACTAAAGGTCTGGCTGAAAAACATTTTTCGGATTTACTTAAAAAAATTTATAAAAAACTTGAGTTGATGAGGTCTGAAGTAAAGAGGTTTTTGATTGAAGAAGTTTTGGAAAAAGGTTCATTTAGATTTTCAAATGAGATTTATACTATTGAGATGACTAATAAGGTTCGGGGTGTTAAGTTAGTTGAGAATGTCTTTTATGTCAATTATAAGACAAAAATAAGTCTAGTTGAAAAGCATTTTATCAAATTATTAGTTGAAAAGTATTCTTCGATGATTAAAGCTTATGTTGATTTGATAAATTCTAAGACTTTTAATTATGATGTTAGTGATGTTGAATTGAAATTTGTTTCTTCAAAGTGGGGCCATTGTACTCATGATAATAAAATAATGATTAATTTAAAATTACTTAATGCGCCTATTGAAATTTTGAATTATGTTATAATTCATGAACTTGCTCATATTAAAGTTAAGAATCATTCTCAAAAGTTTTGGAATGAGGTTTCAAGATTTACTCTGAATTTTAAGAATTCGAGGAGATTTTTGAGGAAGAATCCTCCTCAATTATTTTATGAGGTGGAGAATTATGAGTAAAAATTATTATGATATGTACCTTGAAGAACATAATAAAAATTCAGAAAAAAATATTAGGTCTGATTTGATGCTTGTTTTGTTGGTTTTTAGAGATTTACTTAAGTATTTTATTATGCTGGTTCCAAATATTTTAATTTTGCTTTTTTGTGTATTGACTGGAAAATCTGAGAAAATTAAGATTTATTTTGGGAAAGTTGTATTTGAACCGTTCTTGATTTTTGTAAAAATTAAAGATTGGTTTCTTGAAGCTAAAATTACTTCTTTTTTGATTTTCTTCTTGATTTTCATGTATATTGTTGAAATTTTATTTTTGGGAGATTATATGGAATTGTTTATGGTGCATCCAAATCATTTATTTGATGGTAATTATTGGAGTATTTTTACTTCTATTTTTTTACATGCAGATTTAGTTCATCTTGTTTCTAATTCTATTGCTTTGCTTATATTTGGAAGGATTGTTGAGAGGAAGTTTAATTCAAAAATTTTATTCATTTTTTTGCTTAGTGGTGTTGTTGCAAATCTTGTTTCAAATTTTATTTCTTATTCTCAAGGGGAGTTATTTTATTCTTTGGGGGCTAGTGGAGCAATTGCTGGACTTATTATTCTTGCAATACTTGTTGACCCTTTTGATTTCACAACTATATTTTTAGTTCCTTTGCCGATTTTTGTTGTGGGATGGTTTTTGATTAGTTTGGATATAATTGGTTTAACTAATTCTTCACAAACTAATCATTTTGCTCATTTGGGAGGATATCTAGCTTTGCTTGTGATATTTTTCTTTTTAGAATTTAAGGATAGGAAAAAAGTAATTACTGGATTTACTATTAATTTGTGTTTATTACTTGCTTTGTATGTTTTATCACAAGCTTTTAATTTAAGAAAAATTGCTTATGCAATTTTTGGCATCTCATAATAAATCCAAAATCGATAAATCTTAGCTATCTTCATCTTAAAAGGTGATGTCTTTGAAGGAATAAATGAGTAAACCCTATAATTTATTATGTGAAAAGAATTAGTTAATTATTTAATTTAAATTTTTGTTCCTGATAACATGTCTTCATGTTCTTTAATGTTTCTTTTTAGCATTTCGATTTTTCTAGTTTTGTTTTCTTCATTCATTAAAGATCCACATACTGGACATGTAAAGTTATGTTCTAGTGCATCATCAAAGGATAATCTTTTACAAAATTGTGGACAGATATAGTATATACTTTCTTCTTCAGTTTCTAGTCTTTCTTTGAATTGATCAAGTTTTGTTCTCTTTTCATTAGCATATACTGTTTCGAAATTTTGAGGGGAAACTCTCCAGTAATATAAATACCATCCTTTTTCTTTGTCTTTTTTTCTATCGTAATCAATTAAGTTTTTTGCTTTTAATTCGTAAAGAATACTTCTTACTTGACTAACAGTAAATCCAATATTTTCACTTATATCAAACTCTGAAGCTCCAGGGTTTGAATATAAGTATTCAACAACTTGTGTTGCTTCATCACTTACAATCTCACTAACTATATCTAATAACCTATCTAAAACCATTTATATTTTTAAAATTTAAATTTTGTGCGTATATAGATTATGATTTTTGGCATTTATAAAGGTATATGTTTTTCCTATTTTGTCGTACATATATTAGTATATGTATTCTCATTTATTTATTTGAATAGTTCTTATCTTGAATTTTTATTAACTTTTTAAAAGTAACTTTATACTATAATTATTTAGAGGTTACAAATTCCTATAAACTTTTTTCCTAAGATTATCTTACAAAGGATTAATTTAATCCCTTATTATTAATAAAATGGTATTAACAAATAAAAAAGGTGCTCAAGGAATTGGTACTTTAATTATCTTTATTGCGATGATTTTAGTTGCTGCAGTTG
>JAQICV010000039.1 GCA_027858315.1 Candidatus Woesearchaeota archaeon | reverse complement strand
GACATAATTGATTCAGGATTTTCCTTCATAGTAAGAGTAATCTTAAGAGTAGGGGAAGGTCTATTTAAATCTATTATACATCTATCTTTATTAAAAATACCTGGATGATAAGTTCTTATTCTTTCTTTAATAAATTTATATTCATCCTCAGAATTACATTTTACATAACTTTTTTTAGCTAAAAGCGAATCATCTCTGAATTTTTCAGATTCTTCTAATGTAGGAAACCATTTAAATAAATCCTTTTCACAAACCCAGTTACCATATTTTGTATCAATATTCTTTAATGCTGTAGTAGAATCATCCCATTTATGACTTATTTGTCCTATAAGTCTTAAAGGTAATTTAGGCTCCTTTGTTAATTTATGTCCAGTTCCTTGATAATCTTCCCTAACAACTACAACATAACTATTAACTGCCCATTTTTCAATACTATTCAAACCAATAATTTCTAAAAGAGTTTTTTCAGATATTTCAGGTTTAATAGGTTTATCAGAAACTCTGTTAATAGACCAAAAATCTCTTTTATCCCAAGCAACTCCAATATGATCTGTTGTAAATTTTGTTTTTGTTTTAGAACTCTCAGGAAAAATTGTTTTAAGAAATTCTATAATTTTTTTATTTCTAGTTCTACAAAAACCTTCTTTTGGTAAATCCATATCTATTTTATTAAGTTAATAATTTAAATAAAGCTTTCTCTAAAGCTTCTTCATAAGTATCATATTTTTTCTCAACATGATTTTTAAAAGGAGTCGATTTCCCCTTTTTTACATTAATAAAAAAATTATTTATAAACCACACTTTATGAAATTTACTAAAATAAATTTCTGGGTGTAAAAAATAAGTTTTTCTAATCCAAGATTGAAGTAATTCTAACTTTTCTTCACCTGAATATCCTTTTTCTTTTGCTATTTCGTATAAATTTTCCATACATAATTATAGTGACTAATCCCACCAATATTTGATATTTTCTCCTATTAATTTCCAAACTAATTTTTCTGCTTTTTGTCGTTTACTATAAGCAACTTTGAAAAATTTATAATGTAATTTTTTTAATTCTAATAAAGGAAGATTTTGAGTATTTTCATAATCTCTCTTTAATATATTTTTATCAGAAATAAAAAGTACTTTACCATACATATCTTCAAATTCATTTAAAGTTTTTTTAATATAATACTCATTATATACTCTATCTAAAATTTTAAGAACTCTTCTGATATTTCTAGCATTTTTATTAGCATCATAGGACACAGCTTTATCTGATTCTAAAAAAGTAGCAATTTGTTCTAATTTAAAAGTAAAAACTTCTATAGCATAACTATAATCAAAATCATATTGATTCCAAATTATAGGCATCCATTTAATTACATTTTTAATTTGTTTAAATTTTCTTTTAATCCAATTCATAGTTTTAAATTAAGTTAGAAAGCAAGGTTGGATTTGAACCAACGAATACTAGTTTTGCAGACTAGCTCCTTAGACCACTTGGATACTTGCTCATTAAAATAATCATTAACTAATACATTTTATCAGGAATCTAGCTATAACCATATACATCATTCTTTCGAGCAATAATATATGAGCTTCACACACCATTAGAAGACCGAGAATAAATTCTTATCCTTAGTGTGTACCCTTGTGTAACTTCCTTCCAAGTTTATGTATTTACACTTCCTAGTTAATGACTATAATATTTTTAAAGCACTCCACCAAATGGAAACTAACCACCCGTTTTGCCTTATGTTATCTCGACTATAACCATACTTTAAAAATTGAGGAGTTGAACCCCTTTCTTGATGTTCTCCTGGGAATCGAACCCAGACTCTTCTGAATCAAAATCAGATGTGTTACCATTACACCAGAGAACAAAATTCCATTTAATAAATTTAAATTAGTACCCTTAACAGGGCTCCAACCTGTAACTTCCTCATTAGAAGTGAGGTATTCTATGCAATTGAATTATAAGGGCATTAAAATAAAAAAGAACATAAAATAAGATGTGCTCTCTTTTATTATTTATAAAATCAACCTTTGATTAAAGAAGAAATATTATCAATAATCCTTTTATTCTTTTCAGAAAGATCTTTCATAGTAGTATTTTCTTCAAGAAGAGTGTCAATTTTATCAGAATTCTCTATTACTAAACTTTCAGAAATATCAACACTCTTCTCTAATTTACTAATAGCATTCATAAATAATGATAGAGCAGATGTTGCCTTTGATTCTGCTTGTTGTCTTTTAGTTGTCATAATTTTAATTTATTTAATGTTTGTAATAATGTTAAAAATGCAGAAGCTAAACCTGCCCGATCATCTAATAAAATAGAATAAAAAGGTTTTTTAGCATCTAATGGATAACTATTGTTCAAAACTGGACTGGAATTAACATGATGTACATTAATTCCAAGACTTCTTACGTACTCAATTTTTTGTTTTACATCCTTATATTTTATACATAAAGTATGTAAACACATTATCATACCTGCATCACTCGCTCTTCTTAATTGGTTAATAACAGGTTTTACATCTAATCCTTCATTATTTCGATCAAATATAGTTGCATCAAAATCAAATCCAATAATCAAAGTGTTGTACTTTAAATATTCGTTAATTAATCTTTGTGTTGCTTTATTTGTATTTAAATAAGAATCCATTATAAGTAAAGATTTGGATATTTAATTGATTTTAACCATTCCCATTGTTCTTTTGGAGATTGTCTCTCTAAAATTTCTAATGTTTCTGCTGTAATTTTACATAAAATTCCACCAGTCCAAAATACTTTATCAATGATTTGAACTTCTGCCAAAGAAATATTCTCACTTATTGGATTTCTAAGTACTTCAACTATTTTATAGTCTTCGTCAAAATCATTAGTTCTAAGAATTGCATACATAGTTATTTCTTTAAAAGAGCTTCAAGTTCTTCTATAGGCTTTTCTTTTAAAGCTCCTTCTTTCTTTTCATGAATAATTGAAAGAATTTTTTCATTTTGAACTTTATTTTCCCTAGTTTGTCTTCTAGTTTCCATTTCTTCCATTCTAGTAAGATATATATCTTTAAGAATATTGAAAGTTAATAAAGTTTTTTCATCCGTTTTCTTACTTTCATCTAGGAAAGAAAGTGCATCATCACCTGTATTAATATCAATAACTTTTTTAGCTGTCTTGATAGTAGATACTAATTCTGACATAGGGAGACTCCATAGTTGTTCTACTGAAAGTTGACCTTTTGGAGTTTGAAACCTTAATTTAAATTTACTTGCTTTTTTATACATATTTTTTGTTTTAATTTGCCATATTTTCAAAAGTGGCTACACCATCTTTAATAGTAACTAGTACTCTAATACCCATGCCTCTAACTCCTTCTTTAGTAGTTAGTTCATAAGTTTTACCTTCATATCTTAATTCAATAAGATATCCACCCCATGTACCAGAATAATTTCCATCAGGTAATGTTGTTTCTTTAGGTACTTTAAGATTAATTGCTGTTATTTCACCCATCATATCCAAAATACTAAATTAATAAATAATAATAGTAAACCATGCTCTATCAGTCCAAAATAATAAAAACTTTTTTTTAAGCCCAAATTCTTGAATTTGTTGTTCTAATTTTTTGTATGAAATAATAATATAGACACTACTTCCTAATTTATATAAGAAATAAAGAGCTAATATTATATAACTTATAAGTTTTAATATTTCCATTAAAATTTAATTTTAAGCATTCGTTTATGACTTCCTTGTAATTTCACAATTAATTCATCGTGAATAGTAGCATTAAAACCTAATCCAGATAATTGTTTGTTGGTAGGTTCTATCATAGTAGTATTACCTAATACTTCAAGAACTTTACGATGTTCTGCTAATTCAGGAATTAAATTTTCTGAATGAAAACTTCTAATAGAAGTGGGAACTTTACAATTCTCTAACATGAAAAAATAATGTTTATTTCCAATGTTATTATCATCCCAATGATTAGGAGATAAACAAACAAGATTTGTTTTATGAAATTGATTTGAGTCTAATCCATAAATTTCTTTGGATATTATCTTTGATTCTAATAATACCATATTAGAGTCTGGTATTAATTCAAAATTATTACCATCATATTTAATAATGATAGCGTTAGCTATATTTGATTTTGATGTTTGTTTTAATTCTAGTAAAGTCACATCACCATCAATTTCAATTTCAATTGTAAATTTTGTGTGAAAACCTCGACCTGAAAAATTCTTAATAAATATTTCATATTCACCAACAGGCATTTTATTTTTATCAGTATAGACAATGTTTTCAACTCTTTTATCTGGCTCTTGATGTCCATCTGCTCCTTGAGCATCTAAATCTAATACACCAGAAGATGGTTGAATATTTCCTACATTAGAATATGATATATGATTATTATTTGATTCAATTAAGTGGAGATCATAGTCATCAGTAGTATTAGGAAATGCTAAACTAATTCTTAATACTCCATCAATATTACCACCCCTACTTTTAACAGCCTCTTTAATTTGAGATTTACCTGCTAAATTACCATTAAAAGTCCAAGAATAATTGTTATTCCATTTAAAAATTGATTTAGAGTTTTTAACATTAGAAGTTGTTAAAGATACCATATTATTCTCTAATCTATTTTCTAAATAAGCTTCAATTGAACTACATGAAGGAAGAATGTCTTTCATAAATTTTTCAATAGAAACTTCCTCTACATTACTAAATTCATTTCTTTTATGTTGGGTAGAAGTAGCTTTTACATTTTCAAATATAGAAACTTCTTTTAATTTACCATCACCAGAATTAAGGTGAAGTATTTCAGAAGTTTTAATATCATCAATAGTAGCTAATCTACGATCAAATGATTCAGTGTATTCATTCTCTTCAACAAATTTTTTAGCATGTTCAATTTGCTTTTTAGTAATAGGAGCAACAGCTTTCATATAATTAACTGGATCTACTCTTTTATTCCAATTTTGACAAGCTTTGTTTAAGTCCTCTCCTTCAGCCAATTCTGTACAAAGAACTCCAATAAGTTCATTTTTAAATTTAGCAAAAGGTAGTTGATAGCTTTTTATCCAACACCAATCATCCTTTTTATCAAAATTTATTTTCTGATAATCTTGTGCAAAAGGAATCATCTGTTCAACTTTAAAAAGATGAGTTTGTCCATTTAATAAAGAACCTTGATTTATTAAATCCTTTACTAATGTAAGAGTATCTAATGAAATTTCTTCCATAGACCTTTTAAATACATTTTTAGCATCTCTATAGTTAGCTTGTACAGATTCAATAGATTTATTCTCAAAAATAACAAATTCTTTAGGTAAATCTAAATAAATGTGATTAAATTTAATAATCTCATCTGGTTTTACAACTCCGAATTTTTCAGATTCTTCTAATGAATATTGCTTGTGATTACTTTTTACTCCTAATCTAAAAACAGAATTTGTTTTTTTACACGATTCATAAGGAAGTTTTTTAAGGTCTTCAAAAGTCTCAAAAAATACCTCAGAAATAGGTGCATTTTTAAGAGTATCAGAAATTACTCTAGCAGAATCTACATACTCTTCTTCACAAATAGTATCAAATAATGTAATA
>JAQICV010000038.1 GCA_027858315.1 Candidatus Woesearchaeota archaeon | reverse complement strand
ATATATAAGACAACATTATTTATAAAGTTGTCGTTTATATGAGACACATTCCAAATATATAATTCGCTAAAAGGTTAGTTATTTACTAAATCGCCAAATTCAAGAAATTTTTAAAAATTTTCTAAGCCTTTGTTAATAAAATAAAAATCCTAAAATCTCTTATCTCCACCATAAATGATGGAGTATTGCAGAGATTTTCAAGATGGATTCAAGAAATCTTTGATTTCTAAGCTTTTGTGAGATTACACTTACACAAAATTTTAGTCATTCTTTAGAATATTCATTTTATTGTTTCACAATGTTAAACAATGACCATAAATTTCATAAATTTATGATTCATCCCCACCTTAAAACTCTTTGAACTAGTTCAAAGTGCACCGAACGAATTTATGAGTGACTGAAGGTGGGGTATTCTAAGGAATAAATAACCAAAGCATCAAATTACCAAGTTCAGTTAATTTTGAACAAGTTCAAAATTCCCCTAAAATTTCTTTGAAATTTTCAGTTTCTACGCAAACACGCGACATAATAGCTGTCAGTCTTACCGCCGCCGTAGGAACTGCCACTTCCAAGACTGACACGGAACGCAATAGTCGTGGAACTTCCTCTTTGATTTGAAGACCAATACCAATTATTCTGACAATATAAAAACCCGAAACCACTTAAAGTAGTACATGTAGTACCAATAGAGCCAATTTCATCAATTAAAGTTAATAATTCTGCTCTTGTTGGCATTCTCCAATCACTATTTCCTCCTGTTGTTAAATCATCACATACTTTAAATGCAAGATAATCTGTTGCAACTTGAACTCCCAAATTATAAGTTGTTCCAGTCCAAACAGGTTCAGGATAAGCAGAATTTAATGCCCATTTCTTAATTCCAGAATCAATTGCACCCGCATCTAAATCTTTATCCCAACAAAGTCCAGTCACAGTATCTAGCATTGTACCACTCCCACACCCCATCTTCAATAAAATCTTCTGCTAATCTGTGTTGGCCTTCTCCATCAACATAAACATTTTGCTGTTCAACAAAAAATTTACTTATATTTGTATAATATGCAAAAGTTGATAAAGAAAAAATTATCATAACAAGAGACAATATACTTATTATTTTTATAGTTTTATTTTTCATTTTTTTCATTTTTTATTATTTTCAAGTTCAAAATTCCCCAAAAATTTCAAAGAAATTTTTAGTGTCTACGCAAGCAGGCGACATAATTGTAGCCACCCTTACCGAGGCCGTCAGAAATGCCATCGAGAAGATAGACATAGAACGCATAAGTCGTACTTGTACCATAAGTTGTTTTTGTCCAATAATAATTACTTACAACTGATGAAAATATTGTATTTCCTCCTACGATATGTGGAGCCGTTCTTGTTAAATCAACTATTGTTTCAAATTCTTGTCTTGTTGACAAATACCAATCAGTATGTCCTGAAGGATGTGTAGTTAGACCAGTACAATAAGATTTTGCATCTTCCCAATTTTTAGTACCATCCCTATTAAAATTCCAATCCCAACAAAGTCCTGTTCCTAAATCTAAAACCGTCTCACTTCCACAACCATCAATTACATAATTTGAAAGACATCCACTTTTATCATTATTAAAAATACAAGACATATCAACTTGAATTGTAGAATTATTATCATTTACATCCAAATCTCCTTCATAAGTTGTATCAGTCATAAGATACAAAGCGCAAGTCAAAAGTATTTGTCCATCTCCATCATTATCTGTTATACAACTTAAAGATGTTGACATAGGACTTCCAACACTTACCTGTATATCTTCTAAATAAACACTTTCTTTAGTTATAAAATCATCACTAATTAAAGTAATTAAAGGAGTTGAAGTGCTAACACTATTAAGACAACTACTAATATTGACTTCAGTTAGACTCTCATTCAAAGAGACATTAGTTAAACAATCTTTACTATCAATTAAAATCTTACTTATTGTTAAATCATATGTTTTAGTAGTTATATACAAACTATCGCCAATGATTGTCTTAATATTAGGAACTGAATTCGAACTACTTTGAGTTTCTACATCTGATTACATAGTACTTTGATATGTTTGAAACCAATTTTGAAAACCAATGACTGCAACAACACTTACTACAAGTAATAAGGATACTGCAATTACTGCCGAAATTCCTTTTCTGTTTCTAAAAAACATATTCTAAAAATATGTTTTTTTTTTGATAAAGATTTCTTGTAAATTGAAAAAGTGATAAAGTTTAATAATTATTCCATTTCAAGCTTAGAAAGTTGTTCAATTCTTCTTTGATGTCTTTCTTCTCCAGAAAATTTTGTTTCTAAAAATGCCTTTACAATTGATTTGTATTTTAATGAAGGAAATTTTCTTCCTCTAAGTGTTAATATATTTGCATCATTGTCTTGTCTTGCCATTTTAGCAGAGTATGAATCGTATGAGAATGCAGCTCTAATTCCTTTTATTTTATTTGCAGCGATTTGCATTCCTGTACCTGAACCACAAATTAAAATTCCTTTTGATTCATTTTTTAAAACTGCTTTAGCAACTTTTGCTGCAAATAAAGGATAGTCAACTGATCTTTCATCATTGTTTGGACCCATATCCACATATTCATAATTTAATTTAGTAAGAATTTTTTTAATTTTTTCTTTTGACTTAAAGCCTGCATGGTCTGAACCAATATATATTTTTTTATCTTGTTCCATTTTCATCATTATTCAACTATCACACTTATTCCTTTACCAAAACTTTTAGAAGATGCTGTTTTTACATATTCTTTAATATTTTTTTTGAAGTATTGTGGCATTTGCTCTTGAATATTTCCAATCACATAATAACCTATTGCCATCATTGCTCCAATGTTGATATTTTCAGGTAATGGAATATTTAATACATCTCCTTCAAATATTACATCATCACCTTTTCCAAATTTAATACATAATTCTTTTTTATTTGGAACTACAGTTATTGCATGTTTTAGTTCTTCATAAGTTTTTACATCTCTTGCAACTTTTCTTCCAAATAATTCTATAAATTTTGTTTCAAATAATTGATTTACATTAGAGAATTGATTTGGTGTGATTAATAAAAATCCATTATAATCTTTTAGATTTTTAGGAATTTTAGATATTATTTTCTTTTTAATAAAATCATATATTTCTTCAGGATTTTCTCGAGTTTTTGCAAGAATCCAGCCCATATATGTTGAAGTATTATATGTATAGGGTTCCCTATTTTTATTAGTAATTATTGTATTTTGTTCACCTAGAATAATTTCTGCAGGAGAATTAGGAGTACAAGTTACTAATGTAGTTTTTAATTTTTTATCTTTGTATTTTTTTGCAATAATTGGAGCATGTTTTGAACCTGATGCACTAAAGATGATTGCTCCATCAGGTTTTCTTTTTAAAACATTTTCATAATTATTCTCATCAGCAAATATTGCATCAACATTTGAAAATAAAATTTCAGAAGTTACTTTCGCATTTCCTGAACCAACAATTATTGGATTTTTAAATACTGGAAATTTAATTTTAGGAAGCCCTTCTTTTGTAAATAATTCTAGCGCTGCTAAAGTTACAGTACATAATGAAGGAAGATTATTCTCGGAAATTTTTTCAATTAATTCTAAATTTGGATATGATTTCATTATTTATTTCCCCTTCAAATTTTTTTTGTATTCATCCCAATCTTTTTCAAATTGCACTATCCCTAAATCAGTTAAAGGATTATAAAATAATTTATCAAAAATCTTTGGAGGAATTGTTGCAATATCTGCGCCAATTTTCGCGCATTCTAATACATCATGTGGACTTCTAATACTTGCTGCAAGGATTTTTGTTTCAAAATTATAATTATCAAATATTTTTCTTATTTCTCTAATTACATTTAACCCTTCATAACCTTCATCATCTATTCTTCCAACAAAAGGACTAACACACCATGCTCCAGCTTTTGCTGCTAGGAGCGCTTGATTTGCACTAAAACAAAGAGTTACATTACATCTTATCCCTTCTTTAGAAAGAGTTGATACAGCTTCAATTCCTGGCTTCGTTAGAGGTACTTTTATTAAAATATGTCTAGTTAATTTTGAAAGTTCTCTTGCTTCTTCGATAATTTCTTTTGCAGAATTAGTATTTGTTACTTCAGCACTAACTGTAAAATCGAATTTATGACTTGATAAAATATTTGCAATTTCTTTTATAGTCTTCTTAAAATCTCTTCCTTCTTTTGCAATAAGAGTAGGATTAGTTGTAACACCATCTACAACTCCAATTTTTACTGCTGCTTCTATATCCTCTACATTTCCTGTATCTAAATATAATTTCATATAAAAATAACTAATTTTTTTATTTATAAAGATTTGTTGTATTGATACTGTAAGAATTAAAATAAACATACAAACATTTTTATGCAAAGAAATTTTATTATAATTAAAATGGATATAGTTAATTTATCTAAACAACTAATGTATGAACAAACAAAGAAGAATAAAGCTCCTTCTTGGTTATTAACAAAACTTGCAATTGAGAAAGGAGTAGAACTTTCTAAATTACACAATGTGGATGAAAAATTAGTATTAGTTTCTTTATACCTTGCCCATACTAAATTTAGTCCAATTTGGCATGGAGGAACACAACAGAATCATCCTGAATTAAGTTCAAGCTTCATTAAAGAATATTTAGATAAATGGGAAATTAGTAAAAATGAACAAGAAATAATTTTAAATTCTATTGAATCTCATCATAATAAAATTAAAACTAAATCGAAGATTGCTGAAGTAGTTAAAAATGCAGAATGTTTTAAATTCTTAACTATTGAAGGTAGTTTGATTTTATTGCATGAATTGGGACTTCGAGGTTTTCCTTTTAATGAATCTGTTGAAAAAGTCATACAAAAGATGGAACAAAAACTTAACTTATTAACATTAGATGATTGCAAAAAAGAAGCAAATAAAAATTGTAATAAGATTATAAAGTTATTCAATTAGAGTTCCTTTGAATTTCTTTTTATCAAAATATTCTCCCAAATTAGTTAAATTTTTTCCATTTAATATTGCAACTTTTAACTCTTGAGCTTGAGCTTCTTTTGATGCTATTGGATCAAATGGCGCTGACATACCAGGATCCCATCTATCTCCTACTATTTCCCTAAAGTCTTCCCAAGATATATTCTCATATTTTTTTGCATCAGGATTCACTTTTGGATCTTCAGAATAAACATATTCAATATTAGATAGATTAATTACTGATTTTGCATCATATTCTTTTGCAAGAAGAGTTGCAATATAATCTGTTGACCAACCAGGTTTCCAACCAGCACCTATTAAAACTTTTTCTTTAAATTCAGGGAGTTTTTCATCAAAATTTTTAACGACTTTTGGATTTGCCCATAGTTTAAATATTGTTCTTAAAAGATGCGCGTTAAGTCTTGTTGAGTGAATTCCAATCCAATCTTTTTCTTCATTATCTATTCCTGAAACTGCAGCTGCAGAATCTTGATATTTTCTTGCAGTTTTTCCTCCGCCTGCGATTAGAATAAATCTATCTCCTTTCTCTATTCGTTTAATTATAAATTGCTTAAATGAAGATAAGAAATCTATATCAATATTATCTCCTGGAACAATTAAAGAACCTCCTACAGAAATTACATGTAATACCATTTTAAATATATCTAGAGATTTGAATTTATAATATTTTTGGAAAAGAAAAAAGAATTAAATTATGTAAAAAAAAAAAATTATTTAACCAGAACTCTAGTTAAAGATTCAACTACTCTTCTGTAGAATACTTTAATTTTCTCTGATAAAACAACATTTCCGAATTTGTCTTCTGCTTTTATTTGAACATTTAAATTTGCTTTATCTTGAGATTGAGCTTGTATTGTGAAATCAATATTTAAATCTAATTGACCAATTTGATTATTATATAATATTTCTTCTCCTCCAACTAAAACACTTATTGTTAAATCATCTCCAGCAATACTTCCTAAAGCATCAAATTCATCCCCAAATAAATAATAACCCTGAGTAATTGGATATGTATTCTCTCCTTTTTTAATTTCATCTAATATTGCACTATAAGATGTTTGAATTCTTTCTAAGACATAATCTTTTGATACTCTTTTATCAGTATTATCAACTACATCTACAGAGATTATATTTTCACCAACATTTAAATTTGAGATATGACATACAAAACTTGTGCTATCAAATGTACATGCACTTCCTTGATGTGTTACACTTTTTATTGATGTTGAAGATTTAATATTTCCTTGAATAAAATAATTATCTTTATCGGTAATTTTATCATTCCCATTAAAATAAATAATTGGAGCTAAACCTTTCTCATCAAAGAGATTAATATTTTCATTATAATCTACTTTAAAAATTACATTTGAATCAAATCTTTCACCTGATTTTTCATATCCTTTTACGCTTAATGTTCTATAACCTGTTCTTTGTGAGAGAGGTAATTCGAAACTATCTGCACTTAAATATAATTTATTAAAACTGTAACCATCATAAGAGTTTACAAAATTTAAATTTCCTCCTCCAATTTCAGTACTATCTTCTTGATTTGTAATTGAACCTTTTAGTGAATTATTTATATTTTCTTGATTTAAAACTATAATTGATTTTGTTGAATCTTTATGTAGTAAAGAACCATAAGTTGAAGTGTAAGAATTTCCAGCATAATCTGAAACAATTATATTTAAATTATCTGAACCATCTTTTGTTAAATCAATTATTGATTCAAAATGATTCCCATATCTTAAAAAATTTTCTTGATCATTAAAAGCTAATGTTAGCCAATCAATATACTCCCCCATTATTTCTCCTGAAAGAGTCACATAATCTTTTGCTCTTGCATTTTTAGTGTAATCTAAATCAATTTGAGGTTCTTTAGTTGGAGCATAATAATTGTATTCTTTTGTGTATATGTTCCTATCTACATCAATAAATTCTAATCTTAAAGTTCCTTGAGATTCTTTAATGTCTAAATTTAATTTTACAATATTAGTTTCATAAATTTGATAGTCTATTTGTTCAACTTCATCTAAGTATATACTTTTGAAAGCAATATTTTTTGAAGGTAGAATATTTAATCTATTATCTCCTTGTTTTACAAATAATTTATTTCCAATTAATTCACCATCATCAAAATAAATATCTTCAATTGCAGTTTTTGAAGTATCTACTTCAAAATTTCCTTGTATTGCAAATGTTCTTCCTGAAATATCAGTTCCTTCTAATAAATAAGAATGTCCTATAGACTCACTTATTCCTGAAATATCAAAAATGTAAAAATTGTTTTTAACTTTTAGATCTCCTTTTTCTAATGATACTGAATCAACTCTTAAATTCAAATCTAAAATATTAACTCCAATATCATCTTTTATCTCAAAAATTAATTTGTCTGCTTTTGTTAAGTCTGTTTCAATTATATTTGCAGTAGGTGCAATTACATCTTTATATACTATAAAATCATATCTTTGTGAATTTATTCCCCTTAATTCTATAAAGTTTTTTCCATCTTGAAGATTTGAAATTATGAAATTAAATGAGTTTGAATTTGGAAAAATCTTATTTGATAAAACTTCACCATTTACTACTACTAAAAATGGATAGTCAATATTTGTTTGTCCTGAAACTGTAATAGAATCTTGAGTTACTTTATCATAATCTACTTCTAAAAATTTAAATCTTATATCTTGATATTCAACTTGAATACTTTGACTTGCATCACCTACAATTACTTCAATTTCATTTAATCCTTCATTAAGTATTACAAATCCTCCAAATAATTCATTTGAATCAGCAAGTGTTCTTATTCCGTTAATATATACCAGTGCATTTGCTCCACCATTTGCCATTCCTTGAACATAAAAATTTCTTTTTGTTGTTTTGTAGGATGTAGAGAGTGAATCATATATTGTGTTTGAATTAAGTGATGCTAGATTTGAACTGATACTTATTGAAGACACAGCAGGATTTACTTGAGTTTGTCCTTGACCATTAATTACTACTCTTTCAACTATTTGAGAAGTTTTCCCATTTGTATCTATTACATAGAATTTTAAGTAGTTTAATCCTTGTGCAAGATTACTAATTGTTAAATCATATCCTCCTATTTCAGAAATAGAGATTTGAGATATTTGTTGGCCTGCTGCATTTTCAACAAAAAGATTTGAGTTAGGTGTTGCTTTTCCTGAAATAGATGCTGAGTTTGAAACAACATTAAAATCAATTGGAACAATTGGAGGCATAGGTTCTAAATTATCAAAAATGTATTCAAATTTTTTTGATTTATAATTATTAGATTTATCATATGCTTTTACTTCAACTGTATAAACTCCAGGTTCTAAAAATGGAGTAATTTGGTTGATATTTAAATCTTGAGTCTCATAACTTATTTTATTATCTGGACTCTTTGTCTCATATATCTCAACTTCATATCTATCAAATAGATTTTGAGAGGAAATATCTTCTATTTGGAATGTATTTTTAGAAGTTGAAATTCTCTCACAAGTTGAATCGTAAGTCTTGAAATAACAATCTTGCGCATAGACTCCTGACAGTAAAATCAAGAAAGATAGGAAAATTAATAATATATTCTTTTTAATCATAATCATTACTGAATATTTTTTTTTAAATATATTGAGTGTTAAGTAGAAGTAGTAAAATAATTTGAAAATCTCTAATATACATAATAAATCTATAAATTTTTAATCATTATTTGAAAAAAATATGAAAAAATTATAGATAAATCTCTTCAGTATTTAGGACTTTTTTAACTTTTGTAATTAAATCTTCACTTAGTTTTATGTTACCATATTTGTAAGTTTCAGAAAAAGATTCTTCATCTAATTTGAATTGTTTTAGAGTTTTGGAATCTAATTCATATCCTTTATTTGAAGAAGTTTCAAGAAGATAATTCTTACCATCATAATTGATTAATTCTGCAGTTTTATCTTTATCATAAGTTACATGTAATCTCTTTTTCCCAAAGTCATCAGCAAGCATTTTATTTTTATACTCTTTAATTTCAGTTAAAACATTTCTTCCTTCCTTTAGAACTTTATTCACTTCAGTTACAGTAAGAGTACCTTTTTCATAATCTGCTTTTGCTTTTACTAGACTTTTAATTGATGTATTTACGAATGCAGGAATTTTTCCACTTTTAATTAATTCTATTTCAAATTTCTTAAAAATATCTTTGTCTTTCATATCTGAGAAACCAGAAATAGATCTAATTTGATTTAATAATTCTGAATATGTTGAGATGATAGATTCCTTAGTTTTATCTTCAGTTATTTCTTCAAACATTTTCTTAATATTTTTTAGATATCTCTCTGAACCTGCAATCATATCATCTAAATCTTTTCCAGTAATTTTTGCATCTTTATCATGTTCAACTTTCTTAAAAGTTTTTACAACATTTTCAAAGAAATCAACATCTTCTTTAGATACACATTTCTCTTTTGCTAATAATACCTCTTTAAACATTTTAACTGTCTCTTTTGGTGTTGTAGGATTGTATCCTTTAAGCATCAAAATAGCTTGTGAAGGTGATAATACTGCATTGTATATGTCTGATGCAAAAATTTCTACAAATACCTTTTTTGCCCTATCAACTAGTTGAGTTCCAACATTCATATGCATATCAATTGCTTCAGCTGAAGGTCTAATTTTTCCAAGTTTCAATAGCTCTTTCCATGCAGAATATATTCCTCTATCATAAAATGGAACACCATCTCTTAAGAATGTAAACATTACTGGATGAGCATCTTTTAGAGCTTCCCAAAAGTCAGTTAATAGGTATACTTGGATGTGTAATTGAATTCCTGTAAATTCTGCAACTTCTCTTGACATTTGCCATAGAATTCTTGATAATTGATCTTTTACTTGCGCTCTTGGCATTCTTTTTACATCTGTGTCATCTACTACTACAAATACATCAAAGTCATTGGATTTTTCTCCCCTTAACCATGATCCAGCTCCAGCGTATACTACAATATATTTCTCGAACTTTTGAAGAATCATGTTTCTGTGGATATCAATAGTTTTCAGAGCACTAATAAAACCTCTTGAGTCTTCATAAACAAAAGAGCTCCCCATAGCCTTCATATCATCATAAACCGCATCAAAACAATTTTCCCTTAGAGTGGAGATTGAATTTCCAACAAATTTAATATTTTTATTTTTTTTTAGTGTGTATTCACCATATTCTTGTCCATATTCATCTTTTTTTACTTCTTCAATTAAAAGTTCATCAAATTTATTACCTAATAAAATTTTCGCATTAAATACTGGAATTGGTTTTTCAAAATCATCTAGTAAGAAGTATAGAGTTAATCTATCAAAGTTTGGTGTTGGCACATTATTTTTGACTTCAATTTCAGGAGTTATATAAAAGCCCATAGATAAGTCTTTTGAAACTTTATTGATTTCATCTGAAACTTCTTTGAAATATTTTTCCTGAGACAATAACTTACTTTTTAATTCAGATGGAAGTCTTGCTATCTCTTTTTCAAAAGTATTTGTTGTATTAGAATCTTTTTTTGATTCTTTAGATTTTTCCATAGTATAAATATAGTACCTTATTTTATAAGTTTTTCTAGTTAGTATTTAGTTAATATTGTTTGGATTAACCTCACATAAAAAATCAAAAATCACTTTAAAACTCGATTTTTGGTCATCAGTTCAAAGAAGAATAAAAAATTCTCCCGAAACGATAAATCAGAAAAACAAGATTTTTCTGGTCATTCTTTTATTTATATAGCATTTCACAAAAGAATAAATAAAAAGATTTATAAAGTATAAACTGAGGATTTTACTAAGTATAATGGCAATTCTTGAAAAAATTCCAGTAGTTGGTGAAAAAAAGTATTCTTATGAAGGTTTATTTGATATTAATGGAACTTATCTTCATATGAAAGGATATCTGGAAGATGCAAAATATTTTGATGTTTCTGAAAAAGATTATGATGAAAAAAATGTAGATGGCTCAAGAAAAATTATGACAAAACTTGAAGCTGAAAAATTATATAATGATTATTATAAAATTATTATAAAATATGAGTTATTAATGGAAGGTAAGGATATTGAAATTCAAACTGAACACAAAACTATTAAATTAACAAAAGGAAAGGCAAGAATTATAGCAAATGCATATTTAGAACCTGATTGGCAACATGGAAGAGATAAAAATGCTCTTCATCAATTTTTAGGGAAAGTTTATGATAAATTTGTAGGTCATGATGAACAAAGTAATGTTATGAAGATTGCAGGTGGCGATGTTGCAGATTTAATGAAAAAATTTAAGGAGCATATGAATACAACTGTAAAATGAAAATGGAAAATAAAAATGGAAGTACACAAATTGGATTTGCAATTATAGTTTTAGCAGTTCTTCTTTTTTTCGGAAGTATATTTGTTGATGATACACCTTATAAAACTAAGAGTAGTTATATTGAATCAAAAAATACGCAAGATTATGCTTCAGATTCTAAGTATCCTGAAGACAATTATTTATTTTTTCTGAATGAAACAGATATTGGAAAACAAAAAAAAGTTACTCAAAGTTATCCTAATATTGCTTTAGGGTCAAAAAAGGAGTATAACTCAATTCATTTAGAAAATAATTTTAGACTTAATGCTAATCCTTTTACAAGTAATGATTATTCATTTAATGTGAATTTTGAAGATCCACAAGATGTTAAATCTATTCTTTTATATTTTAATCCTAGTAGAGTTTCAGGAGATCAAGATTTAGTGATTTATGCTAATGGTATGGAAATTTACAGAAACAAAGCAAGAAGTAACGAAGTTCCATTAATTATTAATCAAAAATTTGGAAATGCAACTAATTTGAAATTTGAATTAGATAAACCACATTGGTATTCTTTTTTTAATTGGAATAGATTTGAAATTGAAGAATTAAAAATTATTGAAGTTAGACAAGATAACAGTAATAATGAAAAAGAATTTAGTTTTCTAGTTGAAAAAGATTTTTTGGAAAGAGTTGAGTTAAATATTGTTGTAGATTGTGATGATGAAACTGACTCAAATAAACCAATTAGAGTTGAAGTTAATGGTTTTACAATTGATGATTTTAATCCTGATTGTACATCTTCAGTTAATAGGGCAATTACTAGAGAAATTCCTTTAAATATTATTAGTTCTGAGAGTAATGAATTAGTTTTTAAAACTGAAGGTTATTATGAACTTGCTTATAGTTTGAATAAAATATTTTTTAATGACCAAGATGTTTACAAATTTACTGTTAATAATTTTAATGATGTGATTGATATTATTATGTATGGTGATTTTGATGCACAACAAATTGATTTTAGATTGAATTCACAGACAATGACTCTAAGACGAGATGAAATTAAATCAATCATTCCTTATATTAGATATGGAACAAATGAGCTTAAAGTCCTTACAAAGCCTGTAGAAATCAAAGAATTAATTATAGAAAAGAACGATTTTTATTATTAAATTCTTTTCATATCTAATTTAATCATCTTAACTATTTCAGGAAATTTGCTTATTTTGAAATGACCATTTTTGTCTTCATAAATAAGAATATTTGAATTTTTTAATTTCTTTTTGTATTTTTTTGCATGTAGAACTGGAACTACTTCATCAGTTTTTGAGAACATCAAAGTAGTATTAGAGGAATTTTCTTCAATTAAAGATATATTATCTTTTAATACAAACCCTCCAACCAAATCCTCTCCTTTTATTGTGTTATCAAATGGAGGACAGACTAGATAAGTTGATAAAATATTTTTAGGAAATTTATGCTCTGATAAATACTTAGCTAAGAAGATACTACCTAATGAGTTTCCAATTAGTACTATATTCTCTCTCAAAAGAGGAAAATGTCTCTCCAAATGTATCTTCCAATCTTCATATTTAGCATTATCTTGTAAAGGCATCTTTGGTCTAATAATCTCGAATTTCTTACCTAATTTTTTATCTAAATAATCCAATTGCCAACGAAGTTTCTTTTCAACCGAAATAGGTCTATTATGAAGATAATTTAAATAATCTTTTTGATTTTTAAAAGTCATTCCACCATGAATTAGAAGTATTTGAGGTTTTTCTTTTACCATAAATAAGAATATAACATTTATTTTTTATAAAACTAATCTATTCAAAATTATCAAATGAACCTGATTTATTAGAATATCTTTGAATATAATCAGATAAAACACCATCATTTACTTGAACTATTCCATAAACCCATTCAGGGAAAGGATTTGAACCAAGACCATCTGAATGCTTTCTTGCTACTTCGATTGCTTGTTCTAATCTCCCTCTAAAAAAAGAACCTTTTCCATTAAAAATTTCTTCACTTTTTTTACCAAGCATACTCCAATCAGAACTATCCTGAGGAGATAACCAACTTGCACAAATACTATAATTATTCTCATCCATATACTAAAAATACTTTTGTTTTTTATAAAAATATCTACATTTTAAAAGTGTTAATTTTAATTCATAAGATGTTTGAACAATATATTAGCTACTTAAACTAATAAAATGAATAGTAAACATCGTAAGAATTGTAAAATTAGCTTCTAAAATACTTTAATTTATAGTAAAATTTTGCAAAAACTCAATTTTTGTATAGAAATACATGTACAAAACATACTTTTCTTGATAGTAAAATCAATTATATAGTAAGAAGTGTTAATCCAATTTTTAGCACATTTCAATTTAGTTGAAATATAGTAAGAATTCTAACTCTAGTTTTAGTTTATTTATAATTAAATATAGTAAAATTTAGTGTTTAGTGATTATTTGTATGTAAAAAAAATTTATTGAGTGATTAAGTTGCAGAACTTAAGGTTAAATAATGAAATTGCTTTAATTCAATAAAGTGTCCTTTAGTAAACGAAGGCTGAAATAGTCGCCGAAGCTCCTATATTACACCTCGTTCCTATCAAACCCGTCTTCTGCGGGCGGACAAAGTATCTTTTTTAGAGGGGGGTTTCAAGCTTAGATGCTTTCAGCTTTTATCCCCGACGGCGTAGCTACTCTACGTGCCCATATGGACAATAGATACACCAGTGGCCGCGACCCACCGTTCCTTTCGTACTAAATGGTTCTTTCTCACAGATACTAACACTCCAAGCAGATATTATACCAACTGCCTCACAGCGTTGTAAACCCAGCTCACGAACCCTTTTAATGGGTGAACACCCCCACCTTTGGTAGCTTCTGCACTACCAGGTTAGGATGAGCCGACATCGATGTAGCAAACCGCTCCGTCGATTTGAACTCTCGGGAGCGACAACTCTGTTATCCCCGTGGTAACTTTTCTGTCAACTCTAGGCCTCACTAAGAAGCACATAGAGGATCGTTAGGCCATACTTTCGTAATTCAGATTAGTATTATGGTAATCAGAATAAAGCCGGCTTTTGCCCTTACACTCTACGATGGATTTCTAAACCATCTGAGCCGACCTTTGGGCCCTGCTGATATCCTTTCAGCAGGCTGCCACCCCAGCGAAACTGTCCACCAACTACTGTTTCTCGTATAGAGATAAGCAATCAACTCTGTAACAACAAGTACTACCTTGTTGCCGAAGCTCCTTGTTACATTACAAAATTGATCACAATAGCAGGCTACAGTAAAGTTCAACGGGGTCTTTACTTCCCACTTGGAGTCCCCGGCTTTTGCACCGGGATAGTGTGTTCGGAAGGCTCTTCGTAGGGACAGTGACAATCTCGTTACGCCATTCATGCAAGCCGCCATTTAAACGGCAAGGCATTTCGCTACCTTAAGAGGATCATAGTTATCCCCGCCCTTTACCAGACCTTGGCCCCCTTGAAAAGGGGTTTTAGTTACTGGCAGTGGGCAGACTTCAGGAACTATACGCATCGTTACCGACTAGCAGTTCCCTATGTTTTAATTAAACAGTCGGACCGTCTTAGTTATTGCACCCTAGAGTTATGACTATTAAAACCATATTCTAGGGACCACATATTCCGAAGGTTTGTGGCTAATTTGCCGAATTCCCTTACGAAGATTAGACCTTACACGGCTTAGGCTTCTCACCTAGGGGCACCTGTGCCGGATATCGGTACATTTATTTGGAATCGGAACGCTTTTGTTTTCAAAGATTCAAGGCATTACCGCAAATTATTCATAGAAATTTTAACTGCTTCTCGTGATTACCACACTCCACAGTTATATTTTTCTTAAACCAAGCACGCTTGGCAGCAGCTAGCCCAAAACGTCCAAAAACGTTCTTGTGTTGCCATATCTATCCAAATAGTACAGGAATATTAACCTGTTTCCCTTTCACTTGCGTCCAATTAGGAGCAAATTTAGGAATGACTAACCCTTCTCTGATTTACATTGAGAAGGAACCCTTGCCCTTTCGCCGGCGGTGATTCTCACACCGCTATTTTCCTACTACCACCAGGATTCTTATCACAATAAGGTCCACGCGCCCTTCAAGACACGCTTCTACCCTTATTGAGCACCAGTCTACCTTACACGCATCGTATGCGTGAACTACAGTATCGGCAGTTAATTTAGACCCGATTATTTTCGGGGCAAATACTCTCGAAAAGTGAGCTGTTACGCACTCTTTAAAGGATTGCTGCTTCTAAGCAAACCTCCTTTTTGTCTTTGAATACTCACACCCTTTACCCTTTATCACTTAATTAACATTTAGGGGCCTTAACTGTAGTCTGGGTTGTTCCCCTCGCGGATTACAAGTTTACCCCGTGTAATCCCGTTTCCCCACTTCTACGAAGTTATTGGATTTGGAGTTTGACTAATGCATGAAGGAACGAATCCCCCCAATACACTAATCAGTATCTCTACCCCAACAACCTTCTCTGTGGAGACATGACTATGGCCATTTTTGACTGGAACCAGCTATCACCAGATTCGATTGGCTTTTCACCCCTATACCCAACTCACACGAACAAATAGACGCTGAATCGCTTCGGTCCTCCACGAAGTTTTACCTCCGCTTCAACCTGGCCAGGCATAGATCATCTGGTTTCGGGTTTGATCCTAATGACTAAAGGCGCTATTAACACCATTGCTCTCATTACTTGCAGCAACTCGCTTTCGCTTCGACTTTCATCTCGCCATCAAAATCAACTCCCTGGTCCGTTATTCAGAACGTACGTAGCAACCCCTTAAAGGCCGCTACATCCTATCTCTATTATGTTTCAGATCTTTTCACACTCGATTAAGAGCTCTTTTCAACATTCCCTTACGGTACTATACGCTATCGGACTTGTGTTATATTTAGATTTGGAGGTAAGTGCCCCCCACATTCACGCCTAATTTCCAATAAACGCTACTCAAGAAATCCTTAGTTGCCAAGTTGCACATTCATACGGGACTATCACCCTATATAGTTATACTTTCCAGAATATTTTGAACGCTCCCTTGGGAACACATCAGGCTCTATACACCACATCTCTTTTATATTGCTATAAAAGATTCAGTTTAATCTGATCTGCTTTCACTCGCCGTTACTTACAGAATCTCATTTGATTTCTTTTCCTCCGGGTACTAAGATGTTTCAGTTCCCCAGGTAATGCTCTCGTCATGCGAGTAATTAGGAAGTCCAATTCAGGAACCCTGAGTTCAAAGGAAGTATGCTCCTACCTCAGGATTATCGTAGCTAACCACGCCCTTCTTCGCTACACAAGCCAAGTCATTCACATAATAGATTATTTTATTATTATTTATACTAGGAATACAATGTATTCCAAGTAGGAATTAAAGACAATTTCATTATTTAACCTCATTATATATTCTCCTAAGAGAATACTTCCGTTCTTCGCACCACAGCTATGCTATGGTACTGCACTCAAGTGGACCCGCCGGGATTTGAACCCGGGGCCTCCGCCTTGCAAGGGCGGCGCTATACCGGACTAAGCCACAGGCCCAATCTAATTAACGCCTACCGATGTGCAGGCATAACTTAAATGAATGAATAACCCTTTATAAAGATTTTCATGGTGTGTAAATTCGCCCATACGAATCTTTAAAAAGGGATGTTGAACTCTTGAGATAAGGAATAAAAACATATGTTAACATATAATATCTAAACTAAAAAAGAATATGATATATGAGAGGATTAACCTCATTATAATATTAATCAGTAATGAATATTTAGTCACAAAACAAATAATCACTCATCTAAGGACAAGTCAGACCAATGAATACTAAACAAACGCCATTAGTAGACAATAAGTATTTTAAAGATAGAATTTAACAAATAAGAAATAAAAAAGGATAGATAAAAATATCATTGGAGTCTAATACTCTCTAAATTTTCAGGAGTGTAAACTTTAACATTCCCTAATAATTTTTTAACATTATCTGAGAAAGAATGAATTTTAGATAATTCACCATGATTTAATATTACTTTTTTAGGTTTTACTGAAAGGTTTGATAAAAACCTTCTATTTGCTCCTATATCAGAGTGTCCAGAAAATGCACCATGCATACTATACACTTGAAAATTTACTTTAATTCTATCATCAGCACTACCAGTATTTGATAATAAAATATCTTTCTCCCCATTCTTAATTCTTCTACCTAATGTTCCTTCTGCTTGATAACCAACAAATACAATACCATTGTTTTCAGACTCAGCAAAATTCTTAAAATATTCTACTGATGTTCCTCCATTAAGCATACCCGAAGTTGCAAGAACAATTGCACACTCAGTACTATCAAAAACTTGTTGTCTTTCTTTTCCAGAACCTATTTGAATAAAATTAGGAATAGTAAATGGATTGTCACCTTTTAATATTCTCCCTTTGATATTTTTATTTAAATATTCAGGATAAGCAGTATGAATTGCAGTCACTTCACCAACCATTCCATCAATATATACTTTTAAATCTTCAGGCAATCTACCTTCCCTAATTAAATTCTCAATTGTTAAAAGCATTTCTTGAGATCTTCCAATTCCAAATACTGGAATTAGAATTTTAGATTTTTTTACATATGCATCAATTAAAATTTTTAAAAATTCTTCTTCTGCTTCTTCTCTTTTCATAGAATAATCTTTTGGACCTGCATTAGTACATTCCATCATCATACTCTCAAGTCTTGGGAATTCAGTTACTGCAGCATTTAGAAGTCTTTGCTTATAACTATAATTAAAGTCTCCAGTATACATGAAATTATGAGACCCATTACCTATATTTACATGACAAAATGCACTTCCTAAAATATGACCGGCATTATAAAATGTAAGTCTCACATCTGGAGCAATATCAGTTACTTCATTATAATCAAGAGGAATTACATGTTTAATCATCTCTTTTATATCTTCAACTTTGTAAATAGGACTTACTCCTGAATTTGAAGTCATTATTTTTATGAAATCAGTTTGTGAAAGCGCCATTATATCTCTTGTAGGTTCAGTACAATAAACTGGTCCCTTGTAGCCAATTCTATATAAATATGGTAAAAGACCACAGTGATCCATATGAGCATGAGAAATTACTATCGCATCAACATCTTCTAACCTGAATTCAGGAGATTCTAAATGAGGGAATTCTGCAGGGTTTCCAAAATCTACTGAAGGATCAATACCACAATCAAATAAAATTCTAGATTCAGTAGTTTGCAAGTATATTGCAGACCTTCCAATTTGTGAGCCTCCGCCTAAAATAGTAATTCTTGACCAACCTTTGATTTTTCCTCTAGTCCAACCACCATAAATTCTTTTTCCAACTCTATTCAAAAATTTTCTCCTATATTCGGATTCTTGAAATTCTACAGCTCTCATTGCATCAACAACTTTACTTCTTAATGGAGGAATTCTCTTAACCACTACTGACCACATAGTTTTTCTTTGAATCTCTTTAAGATTTGCACCTTCTTTTCCTACTGCTGCACCAACATTATCTACTTCAATAATTAATTTAGATCTTGCAGTATCAAATTTGAAACCTCCAACTTGAACATTGCTTAAAATTTTCATAATTTCTTCTTTAGCTTTTTCTATTTCAAGCAATAAGGAATTATCGGCCCTTAACTCTATTCTTTTTTTAAATTTAGAAACAATTGTTCTAATTTTATCTCTACCTTTAAATAAAAATTCAGCATTATTAGTGTAAACTACAATATTTGCAGCTTCAAATTCTACTGAACTAATTTTATCTTTAGGCAATTCTTTCATAATTTCATCTAATATTTTTACCATTCTTAAAATTAAAATCTCATAAGATTTCAGTTGTTAAAAGAACTAAGATATATTTAACAACTCTTATATTATAGATAGTATGAATTATTTATAAATCTTTTGAAATTTCCAAATTAATCTTCAAGTAATTTCAAATTTACTCTGAATCCATTCATTTCAGCAATTTTTTTATACTCTATTGCAGTATCATTCATTTCTTTGAATGCTACTTTTATTAATTTCTCCGATCTTTCATCCATAATTTTAACCATTACAGTTTTAATTCCAAATGAAGCTTTAGTTCCTTTTTCATTATAAACAGATACCATATAATTAATAGTCTCCTCATTAGGATTATTACTTATTTCGGGAAAAATTGTTACCCTATAATTTTTATCTTTATCTCGTGAAATTTCTAAAAATTCTTCAAAATATCTAATTTTTTTTTTAGATTTAAAAAGAAATAAATTTTTTATCATAAAATTAATATTGTAAAAAAAGTTTATAAAACTATTGAAATGCTCAATATTCAATTACATCCTCCTTATATATCGAAGAATTTATATTATTCATTGCTTTTACCATATCCATTACACGACCAACATTTAACTTTTGCGAATCTAAAAATGCTTTAAAGTGTAAGTTATTTGGAGAAATTAAAAGTATATCTCCATTATATCTTATTAACCATTTCAAATTATCTATTGTATCTTTCTCCAAAATTTTAGTTAAATAACTATTGTTTGTAAATACATTTAATCTACTATAATTTTTTTCAACATTTCCTTCAGATTTTATTAAGTGTGAACGAGGAAATACTCTTAAATTAAAAACTTCTCTGAATCCAACTCCTTCTTTTATTAAATTGAAAAATATTTCCCATTCCGAATCAGCAGTTTTAAATCTGACAATATTATGACACATACTGAAATTGATTTTATGTTTGTTAGAAAAAGAGTGAAATTCTGCCTTAGATACTAATTTATGAGAATTACCAAAGTAAGATGTGGATGCATACCTTCCCTTAACATTTTTGTTGAATTCTTCAATAAATGAGTTTTTGACACGATACTTGTGTAATATAAATTGAAAGAAATATCCAGTATAAAAAAAATATGAAAATAATAATCCTAAGAAAACTAAAAACAAAATCATGAATAACATATAAATCTACATCTATTTGCATATTTAAATCTTGCGGTATATAATTTAAAAATAAATACTCAAAAATATTATGTTAATACTAAAATAATTTATAAAAAATGTCGAAATTTAGAAAATTTCTAAGAACCAAAATACTATCGTTTTTGGAATAATAAGAATTAAAAATTCTTAAACATCAAAAACTATCGTTTTTGGAACATAAGTAGGTCTTCTGTTGTCAAAATTCCTTCTTTCATTAATTTACCTTCAACATCTTTCCTTTTTTGTCTAATCTCTTTGTCCATACTTTTTTTCCTTTGCATAGGAGATTCTCCAAGTTCTTCTAAAATATCACTCTCTTTTTTGAATAAGTCTTTTAAACTTTTTCCTGTTGTAGAGTATACTTTTTTACTATCTCTAAAATCTTCAAATGCTTTTTTCTTTAAATCTCTTAATTCATCAATTCGTTTATATCTTTTCTTTTTTTCTTTACTAATTAATCGAATTTGTTTGTATAAAGATCTAATTTTTTTTTCAACATTATTGAATTTTCTTCTCATTGAATTAATATCTTTTTTAATATCATTAAAATCGCCATTATCTTCTGAAGTTCCTTTAACTTGAGAGATTTGTCCTTTTAACTCTTGAATTTTTTTAATTAACTCTGATTCTTTATCTAAAGATAATACTTGTGTTTGTAATTTCAAATCTAAACTCTTAATCTCTTTTTGAGCTTTATCAACTGAAATAGTTTTAACTGCAGGTCTTTCTACTTTTTTTTGTGTAGAATCTCTTAAATCTGCAAATTTTTTATCAAGTTCTTCTAATTTTTCTTTGAATTCAACATATTCAGCTTTTTTAGATTCTAAATCAGTATTAATGACTTCTAATCCA
This sequence comes from Candidatus Woesearchaeota archaeon, assembly GCA_027858315.1. Lineage (NCBI taxonomy): Archaea > Nanobdellati > Candidatus Woesearchaeota > Candidatus Woesearchaeota archaeon. The sequence continues at coordinate 22,801 of JAQICV010000038.1, read as the reverse complement.
CTTTCACCTTCAATTTTTTTAATTTCTTCATATAATTCGTTGATTTCTTTAGAATAATCCTCACCTTGTGTAAAGTGATCCTCTTTTTCCTTTTTCCTTTTAGAAAAATCTGTTTTGAGCTTTCGTATTTCTGCTCTTACTTTCTCCAATTCTTCTCGAATTGCCTCGTTTCCCATTTGTTACAAAAAATTAATTTATTAAAATTTTTAATTTAGGTGTATTAAAATAATGAACCTAAACCTGCAGCTGCATCAACAGCTGGCGCTTCTTCTTTTTTCTCAACTTTAGCTTCTGCAACAGGTGCAGTAGCAGCAGCAACAACAGGTGCAGCAGCGAATGAACTTTCAGAAATTACTTTCTCAACATCAACACCATCTAATGCGGCAATTAAAGATTTAACTTTAGCAGCATCAGCAGTAACACCTGCAGCTTTTAAAACTGCACTCACGTTAGCTTCACTAACATCTTTTCCAGCTTTGTTTAATAACATTACACTATAAATATATTCCATTTTTTTTTTTCTCACATAATTGTACAATCTTAATTATTAAGATTGTATTAAATACTTAGAAAAAACCTCCTAAAGATGCTGACGCGTCCTCTTCAGGTTTTTTCTCTTCTTTTTGTGGCTCTTCATTAGCATTTGCAGAATCTTGTCCTGCAGCTGCAACTGGAGCAGCAGTAGCTAATCCAGCAGGCCTAATATCTTCAGGTAGCTGTGAAGCTACTCCAGACATTTGAGCATTTGCTTTTGCAAATAATTTACTTAAAGTTCCAGCAGCAGGATATGCAATCCCAACACCAAGACCTAAAGAATCTCTTGCAGCTTTCCCAATAAACATAGAGATATTGTCTTTAGTCACATAATTTAGACCATAAGCAAGTTTTGCTGCATTTGAAGCCAAAGTTCTCATATCTGCAAGAATTGCATCTTCATCAACATCTAAAACACTTCTAGTATAAATAGTACCATCTTCATAAATTGATTTAATGTTTAAACCAACTTCCATTGGTTCAATTCCTAATCTAGTAAGAATAGCAGCTAAAGCTCCAGAGATAACATCTCCTTCTTTTGCTACAGGTGAATCTTCTTTAATCTCTACTTTTCCAGCATTAATTCCAGCTTTAATCTTAAAAGCTCCTAATTCACCAATAATTGGACCTGGAGCAAAACTTGTAGGACCAGCAGGAACTACAATTGGACCCAGAGCAATTGAACCAGCTTTAGCAGGAGCAGAAGATTTATTCTTCTTCACAAATTTGTATAATGTGAAAGGATTATCATTTGTGAAAACTAAACCAACAATACCTTGCATACTATTCTCAAGATTTTTAATACCAGGATAAGTTTTCTCTAACTCACCTAATACTAATTTAATTAAGTTTTTCTTAACAATAAGAACCTCAGCATTTTTCTTTAATGAAGCTCTAATTCTTTGGAATTGAGGAGCAGGTAATCCTTCAACATCTAATACTCCAACAATTGAGTATTTTTTTGCAAATGTTCTAATCTTATCAGCGAATACTTCATTTCTAGGACTAATTTTTGGTCGATATTTTACTTCTACCATTTTATAGCACCACCGAGTTACCCATAGTTAATTTCAATCTAATATCTTTTAGATTGTTTTGATGACCTGGAAGTACATGAATTAAAGCTTCCCTTAAATGAACAATGTTCTTTGCAATTACTTCATCAGATTCCTTCTCAGAACCAATTGCTACTTGTAGAACTAAGTTCTTTTTAGTTTGTAATAAAACAACTGTTTGAAGTTTAGCATATAATTCAGCTAAAGGAGTTTTAGGACTAATTACCATACCTAATTTAGGTGAAGGCATTTTATTCATAGGACCTAAGTACCTACCTAAAATCTGAGCAAATTGAGGCATAACATTCATTTGAACTACAAATTTATCGTAGCCTTGAGTTATTTTCCTAATTTCTTGCATATTTCCTTTCATAGCAGCAAGTTCATCATTGTAAATTACTTTATCAAAGATTTCTTCAGCACCAGAAATAGCATGATCAATAACAGCGACAATAGTATACTTTTTGTCTTTTGCTTGACAATCTAAATTTACACCAATATCTACTTTGTGATCAGGTTTTCTTAAATCTAAGTTTTGAAGATTTATGATAAGATCAAAAGTTTGAGTAAAATTTCTTTTCTTTGAAGCTTCTCTAGCCTCAATTATTTTTTGTGATATAGTTTTTATGTCCATTTTTAATCTCTTCCTATAGATTAATCACTATAGTCTAACAGAGTAGATAGTAAATAAGAATTAAAACTCCTTTATAAATTTTGTTTTTGAGAGTAGTTAATTTAAAGATTAAACAGAATTAATAAATTTAATTAAATTGTCAAATTCTTCTTGAGTTTTTGTTTTATCTTTCCCTTCAAGATTTATCCTAATTATAGGCTCAGTATTTGATTTCCTAACATTGAACCAATAATCTCCTAAATCAAATGAATACCCGTCAATTTCCATGACAAGATTTTTTTCATATTTATTTTTTAGAAATTCTAAAACTTTATCTGCATCTTTAACTTTTAGATTAGTCTCTTGAATCCTTTCATAAGTTTTGTATTTAACAACTAAATCTGAAAATTTGAAATTATAATTACCTTTTAATAATTCTTTAGATACAATTTTTAACATTATAATTAATGCTATATCAGGATTGTCTAAATTTCGATAGTCTCTAAAAAACATATGGCCTGAAAGTTCTGCTCCAAAAATGCACGAATGTTCTTTTAAAAAGTCTTGATAAAAACTTCTTCCAACTCTTAAAGGCTTTAAAGTGACATCATTTTCTTTTGCAATATCAAATGCAACTCTTGACTCCCTTAAGTCACAAACAAAACTTTTACTTCCCTCAGAAACATAATAATCTATAAACATTGCAATTATATAATCTTGCAGTATAAACCTCGAATTTTCATCATAGAATACTATTCTATCACCATCCCCATCAAAAGCACAAGTAAATAAATTGTCTTTTAAGTTTAATTTAGATAGATACTCTTTTGCTTTTAGTGGGTCTGGAGAATGAACTGGAAAATTACCATCAGGTTTTTCATTTAACAAATTATAATTTAATTTAGTTTTTTCTAAAAAAGGAACAACGCCTAAAGATGAGACTCCTGAAGAAAAATCTAAAGAAAATTTGATATTTTCCAAAACTTTTTTTTCTTCTTCATCCAATATCTTATCATAATAGTCTTTTAGAAAATTAACATAGTTTTCCTTAGTTAAATAATACTCGACTTCATTTTCTTTTAAAAAATCCGCCAAAAACAGATCATTTAAATCAGATTCAATTTGATTTAATTCTACAATTTTATTATCTTTGTCTTCAATCACAAGCTTTTCTAAATCAAACATTCCATTTCTTGAATCAAAACTTTCCATATTATTCATTACTTTTATTCCATTATACTCTTTGGAATTATGTGATGCTGTAATCATTACTCCTGAATTCACCCCTTCAAATAATGAATAGTAAAAACCAGGCGTAGATAATTCACCTAAATAAATTGGTTTGGAACCTGCATCTAAAACTCCTTGAATAAAAAATTTTGTTATAGCTTCAAAAGATAATCTTAAGTCATGTGCAATTTTTATCTCTTTTAAATTTAAATATTTAACTAAGTAATAACCTATTAAATATGCATCTTTTTCTGAAAGTTCTGAAGGGTAAATCCCTCTTATATCATATGCTCTAAATATACTCATAACTCAAATGCATACCTCACCATATTTAAATTTTATTGTTCTTGAGAGTGTACATAAGAATTAAAAAATATTTGTTAGTATTACAAAAAGGTTTATAATGGTATAATTACTATTCGAATAATAAATTATCAAAAACTTTATAACTAGAATTTAATTAACCTTACATACCCAATAATGACCATGTTGGTGTAACTTGGTTAGCACATGAGGTTGTGGTCCTCATAGTTCGGGTTCAAATCCCGGGCATGGTCCTTTTTAGTTCACATAAATTTCAACTCAGCACTAATTTCTAGCACAAGGTCACATACTTTGAATTTTTCGTATAACAAAAAAAAATTCTCGTATCGGGCTTGGACCTTTTGATTGCCCAAAATTTAAACTCTACGCCAATTTTGTACTAAGTACTCATTTCTTGCACAATATTACATACTATATAGGTTTATTATATTTTATACATTTGTGAAAAATATCTGAAATTCTAAATAATCTTATATCATTCTAGTTCATTCTTTCCCCAATTCATAAAAACTCTTAGAATTTTTGCTAAATTATATGTTGTTATAAATCTATAATAAGAAAACTTAATAAGCAATAGTCTTATTATTTTTAATATATGTACTCTAGAAATCCAACTAAAAGAGAAATTTATTTTAAAGAATTTAGAGAAACTAATCCGTGGTTGGTTCTTGGATTAATTATAATATCATTAGGATTTTATATAATAACTTGGATTTATTCTAAAAATAAAGAATTTGAACATTTAGATAAATTTTCCCCTGATGCTGCAAGAGGTGCTGCAGTTATGATGCTCCTTCCTTTTGGATGGTTTTATGTAGTTTTAATTATAAAAAGATTAATTATAGATAACTTATTTGTTGAAATTTTAGAAATAGTAATTTGGGGATTTATCCTATTTTTAGTTTTAAAATATATTTACGAGTTTTGTTTATCATTTGGAAGAATCACTAGAACAAATGGAATTTATTGGTTTTTTTTGTTTTTTATTCCTATAATTACTATTCCTGCAATGCAAATGGAACTTAATTCACATTTTAATAGAATGGCTATGCAAGATAAAAGTAATAATTTTTATAATCATTAATTCTTCTATTTAATATTTTTCTCAGGGATTATTACATCACAACCATATAACTCAATTTGATTATTTATATCGTCAATACTTTTAGATTCATCATATTCAATTTGAGAAGTCACTATTATTCCAGTGTAAGTATCTATCGAACTTGTTGTTGTAAAATAATTAATGTAGTTTCCTATTGCTCCTAAATTTCCTACAACTTGAGATAATTTGCCTAGAACGACATCATCAAAAAATGTTGCAAAATTAATCTCCCCATTTTTATCAGGAGCAGGATATGGAGGTTTATATGCATAATAAAAAACTGCAGCTGATTTGTCTTCATCTAAAGAGTTAGGTATTTTCTCAAAGTACAATTTATTCACATTATTTGCACCAGTTTGTTCAGAGTATAAATTTGAGTACTCTTCTTTTTCAAACTCTTTTAAAATTTGATCTTTGAAATTAGGAATTTCATCTTTTGCAGTAATTTTCCCACAATACAAACAAATCCCTTTATCCCTTACTTCAGCACCAAATATATCTTCTCCGGCTCCAGTTTTATCCCAACAATCAGAAATTAAATTTGCTGCAGGAGAGATTTGATTTTTTTCAATTTCATAATCTCTTGAAGGACAAATTTTAGATATTGCAGTATATAATTTAGGAGATACATCATTTAAAGAATTATTAAAAAAAGCAGGTTTTCCATCAATTTGTTCAAAAAAAGTCTTACATCCAATAACTGAAGAACGATATTCTCCCTCAGTTATAAATTCTTGAACATAATTAAAAGAGATTATAAGAACAACACCTAGGACTATTAGACCTATAAGAAACTCCCATGACATTCCTTTTTTTGATTTAATCATAATTTATTTGAGTTTAAAAAGTTTATAAAACTATTTAAAAAATTAGAATAAAGAAAATATTGATCTTAAAAGATTTGGAAAAAGTAAGAATACTATTAGTAATAATGTCATATAAGATACAATATTTAATATTCTAAAAGCCAAATCCTTATTCTTAATTGTTTTAACTAGAAGTGTTCTTGCAATTTGTCCACCATCAGTTATCCATAATGGTAATAGATTCATAATTCCAATTCCTATATTTAATAAAATAATCCAATAAATCAATCTTTGGAAAAATATTGGGAAATTACCAATGTAGACATATTCGCCATTATTTTCAATTTTTGGTTCATAACCTGAAATTCCAATCATTCCTGAATTATTAACACTTGGATTCTCAAAAGTATTTATATCATAAGTATTTATATCTTTACCATCATCAATAGTAAGACTTATACTCTCATTTACACTTAAGTTCAAAAAACTAAATAAAAAAGTTCTATCACTCATTCCTGGGCCAACTCCATTAAAAATTACAAAATCAAGTTCTGAAACTTCAACTCCATTAAATTTGGTTATATTTCCCGAAGTAATATTATAATTGTTTAAATCACTCTCATTTAAAACTGAATTAAATGAAATTTCATTTACTTGCATGGTTGCACTAGTTAATGGGAGTGCTACGAAAATAAATACTAAGTAAAATAAAAAACCAAAAATAAAATTACTAGTAGAACCTGCACCAAATACTGCAATTTGTTTCCACCATGAAGCTTTCTTTAGTTGTTTTTCATCTGGCTCTACAAATGCTGCAGGTAATAATGGTAAGAATAATCCTCCAAAAGCAAAACCACTAGATTTAACTCGGATTTTAAATCTTTCAGAAATTACACCATGTGCAAATTCATGAACAATAACTAAAACCATTAGAGCAATTATCCATTCAAAAAATGGAGGTGCTACAACAGGAATTCCTGCAATGGTACCTGATGCAGTTTTAATAGGTAAAACTAAACCGCCACCTTGAGTTATATTAAAATCTAAAATATATTTTAATTGCCATATCATGAAAAAAAATGAGGCAAATAGTCCAAAAATTCCAACAAATATTGAAAGATAAGATAATCCCAAAAATATCTTAGGTTGCTTTGAGGACCATGAACTCATTTTATCAAGACCTAATCTTGTCTTGTAGAGTATTAAATAAAATACAGGAAAATATCCTTGAATTTGTATGTTTTTTCTTTTAAAAACTAAAAACAATGTTAGAAGTAAACTGAATACGAAAAACTCAATATTATTTACTATTAATTCTAAAACCATAATAATCTGAAATGAAATCTATTTAAAAATGTTTTTTACTCTTATTAATTAAATATAAGCAAAAATTAATTTTTACTACCCATAAATCATAGTGCATTATATTAAAGTAAATAGTTCATAATATATACTATGGCAGACATCTTTAGCAATGTTTATGAGATTTATGAAGTTATTGTTGTTGTATTTTTATTCTTAGTTATTAGCGCTGCAATAGTTATTACTTCAAATCCGCATTATCTTCAAGCACAAGCAACTGCAACTGAGCTTTCTTATGCTTCAACACTTATTGGAGATAGGAATTTTCAAGTAGATCTTAGTTATGAAGATACGAAACTTAGAAAAGAAGGTAATCTAATTGTTATAGAATATAAAGATGTTAAAGTTAAAAAAAATTATTTTGGTAGTGATATACAAATTGAAGAAATTGAAGACAACAAATATAGACTTACAACAATATCATAAAATGAACGACGATAAATACTTAGAGTTTTTTTATAATCAAATAATTAATAGAAATTTAATAGAAGAGATTACTATTAAAAAAGTTTTAAAAAATAATATAGTTGATTATGAAGATTTGAAAAAGGAGACCCTTAGTTGTGAGTTTTATATTTGTAAAATTGAACTTGAGAATAAAAAAATACTACTTATTGAAGATATGCCTATTAGTTTTCTTTTAGGCCACACAATTCTTGTAGGCGAGAGAACAAAATTATTTGAAATTGAAAACACTAAAGATTTGAAAAAATATATTTGCACTGAAAAAATCCTTTTAGATATTCAGAGTAATAAATTTGAAGATATTCAAGTGAAAACTAAAAAAGAAATTAAACCTAGAGAATTATATAATAAAAAATATAAGTTAAATTTCTCACAACCACAAATTATTGAATATCTAAAAGAATATTTATCTAATATAAAAAAACTTGACTTTGAAAAAATACATGTTTCCAATTCATCAGAATTAGAAATGTTTGTTCCTACACTTAGATATAAACATTTTAAACTTGCAGTTAAAATGAATTTACCTTTAGTTAGTCTAATAAAAGATAATTTCATAAATGAAACTCCTATTAATATTTACGATAATCTCAAAATTAAAGATGTTGTTAAACCATTTCAAATTTATCAAAAAAAGCAAGAAATATTCCTTGATAAAAAAACTAATTTGAGATTATATAATGATATTGATTATGAATTAAGATTAAGATTTAATAAAGATGAAATTATTGAAAAAATTAATTTAGCAAAAACTAATTTTGATAAAGATAAAATAATAAATCAAATAAAAAAATTACAACCAATAAAAATTAGTACCAAAAACGGAAATTTACCTTTACCAATTTGGAAAGATGTTTCAAATCAAAAATTCCTACCAATTAAAAACTCTTTAGAATTTCAAGAACTTAGTGGAATTAAATTTAATCTAGAAAAAGAAACTTTGCAAAGACTTTATTTACAAACAACTTCAGGAAAAGAAGCAAAATATCTAAATCTTTTTTTGAATAAAAACTATGAAGGAATTTTGGAGAAATTAAATGAAGATAATATAGTAGAATTTGAAAATGTGAATGAATTAGTAATTCAACTAATTTCAAAAAATAATATTGATGTTAAGAATATAGTTATTTCTGAAAATATCTGTGAAAATAAAAAATATATACTAAGAAATAAAATTAAAAAACTTATTAAAAAACTTATTTTGAAAAGTATTGAAAATAATCATTACCCTAAGCAAATTGAAGCGAAAATGTTAAGTGAAAAATATATGCTTAGCTCATCTAATACTATTTTAGATTATCTTGAAGCTTATAAAAAAAACCTCTCAAAAAATGAATTGATAAATAATACAAATAAAAAACTTGAAAATATACTCAATAAAATAAAATTTTATGAATTAAATGTAAATGATATGTATTCTCTTTATTTAGTAATTTTGAATTCCATATCAGTACTCTCAATTTATGATGAGAAAAATTCTATAGAAATAAAACAAGTATTAGAAGCATATTTTAAAGAAGATTCTAAAGATAATAAAAAAGATAAATATAAAGACTCAAATCTAGAGAAAAAATTTGAAGATATTCTTCTTTTAAAAAAAATAAATAAGAGTAAAAAAGTAAAAGTTATTCTTAAAGAAGATTTTGATGAACTTAAAGAATTTGAAAAAATTAAAAAAAATACAGAACCCAAAATATTTGTTAAAGCTAATAAAATGAAAATCAAAGAATTATTTAAATATGCATATTCTGAAGTAATTTTAAAAATTAAAAAATTGAATTACTATGATATCACTAATAAAACTACGATTGAAATTAAAGGTAAAAAATTACCTTTAAAAAATGAGTTGTATGAATTTTATGAGAAGTATGAAGGATATAAAAATGTCATTGAAAATGATTGGTTTGTTGCATTAATTAAAGAGTAGATTTTGTAGCATATAACATGCCTCCACCAAGACCTATAAATTCAGTGTGATAATAAATTTTTACATAGTCTGTAAATTCTTGCATATTCTCGTGAGACCCAACATTATCAAATATAATTGTCAAGTCTTTAGAGGTGATTTTTAATTTTTCAATCTCTTTTAATAAATCTAAATATTGAGCTTGAAGTGCATCTATGAAAATGAAATCATAAGTATTTTTTAATTTTGGAAGAATATCAAATGCTTTACCAAGATGTGAATTAATTAGACTAAGATTGCAAGACTCAAAGTTTTTTTTTGCTAAATTATATCTTTCTTCATTTACCTCAATAGTATCAATTATCGAATCTTTGTTTAAATTTTTAGACAAGAACAATGTAGAGAAACCGTTTGAAGTTCCAATTTCTAAAATCCTTTTAGGATTTTTAATTTCAATTAAATTAGATAAAAATATTCCTTGTTCATAAGTTATATTCCAAAATTTACTATTTTGTTTTTGTTTTTGTAGAGAATTGAGTTTGTTTAAAATTATATTTGACATTGTTTGTTCTAAAAATTAAGTTTAAGAAATTTATCTATTATTTCTTTCTTTTCTCTTTCTAGCTCTCATGATCTTCTTTTGCCACTTCCATCGCATCTGACCTTTCTTTTTCCATCTTCTTGAACTTCTTTTCATTTTTTTGTATAATATAGTATAATAACCTAGTAATATCAAATGAGGTTTGGTTTTTAAAGCTTTCCAATTGGAAGTCTAATTAACGATTAGTTTTTTTAAATTATCATATATGCTTTTCGGGACTATCTTTATTTGAAACTTGTCTTGAGCATCACCTATAGAGATCAATTCTTGATAACTCTCATCAATTGGCATTATTTCTTTTGTCGTTTCAGCTTGGACTAGAGATATCACATCACCATTTCTTAAATGCGCTATTGAAATAAATCTAATTTTGTCAAGATTCATTCCTTGAGTGTATAGTTTTGTTTTTGACATATAATAATAGTATTATTTAGATTAATAAATTTTACTCTTTTAAATATTCACCAATATTCATTATATTAATTATAGCATGTTTTTGGTCTTGAATGAATTTAGCGTATCCTAATATTGTTTCTTGATATTCAACTATATAGTATTGATTTTCTACTAATCTTTGATTACAATTTACACTATCAAGACTTAAAGATTTTGCATATGTGAAGTTTAAAGATTGCTTTTCAGACTTAATCTTAATTGGTTTAGTATTTTGATGAATGTATTTTAATAGATAAGATGAAGGAAGTAATTTTTGTAAATTAACAAAGATTAAACCATTAGTAAATACTTCATCTTTATTTAATTTTTTATTAGTCAAGAAGATATTGCTGTTTTTTACAATTAGAGACTTGTTTGAGGTAAATTCGTCAATTTTATCTTCAGGTAGACAAAATTTTTCTAAAAATTCTCGTAATTCTCTAATATCCATAGTAAGATAGTATCACTTTTAATTTATAAAAGTTGACTCTACTAATAAAAAGATTAAAATTCTCTAAAAATAAATTAAAAATTGTAAATTTTTAGTCATTTCTTAACAAATGAAGATTTGTGAAGAAATAAAATCTCTTCAATTTTGACTTCTAAAATGCCTTATTTTTGAAATTTGTGATTTTTTGAAATTATAAACTCTCCAGTGAATACAAATATACAATAAACGAAAATGAGAAAGTTTAGTATGGATAATAAGGAACTAAGAACAAAAAGTGTTTTTATTGAAAATGAAATGAAAGATGCCTATCTTTCATATGCTATGAGTGTTATTGTTGGAAGAGCTCTTCCTGATGTTCGTGACGGATTAAAGCCTGTACATAGAAGAATTATGTATGCAATGTTTAGAGAAGGATTATTACCAAATAAGAAATTCTCTAAATCAGCCGGAGTAGTTGGAGAGGTATTAAAGAAGTATCATCCGCATGGAGATAGTAGTGTTTATGATGCTATGGTTAGAATGGCTCAAGACTGGAACTTAAGATATCCTCTTGTTCAAGGTCAAGGAAACTTTGGTTCTATTGATGGTGATAACGCAGCAGCTTATAGGTATACTGAAGCTAAGATGTCAAAGATTGCAGAGAAACTTATGGATGATATTGATAAGGAAACTGTTACATGGGTTCCTAATTTTGATGGTACTGTTAATGAACCTGCAGTACTACCTTCATCATTTCCTAATCTTTTAGTTAATGGTTCTTCAGGTATTGCTGTTGGTATGGCAACAAATATTCCTCCACATAATCTTGGAGAAGTTATTGATGCTGCAGTTGACTTTATTGATAATCCAGAACAAAGTATTGAAGAAATTGTTAGAAAAGGAATTATTAAAGCGCCAGATTTTCCTACAGGTGCATTGATACTAGATAATGTCTCTGTTAAAGATTTTTATTTGAGAGGTCAAGGTTCAATTACTATGAAAGCCGTGTGTTCTGTTGAAGAACTTGCTAAAGGAAAGAGTGCAATTATTATTGAAGAAATTCCTTATCAAGTAAATAAAGTTAATTTAATTAATCAAATAGTAGAATTAGTAAAAACTGGAAGAGTTAAAGACATTTCAGATATTAGAGATGAGAGTAATAAGAAAGGAATTAGAGTTTTCATTGAGATTAAAAAAGATATTGATCCAAATATTGTTTTGAATCAATTGTATAAATTTAGTTCACTTAGAACAAACTTTAGTGCCAAGATGCTTGCAATTGTAAATGGAGTTCCAACTGTTTTAAATTTGAAAGAGTATCTACACAATTTTATTGCATTTAGAAAAGAGATTGTAGTTAATAGAACTAAATTTGATTTGAAAAAATCTGAAGAAAGATTACATATTATTGAAGGTCTAAAAATTGCACTAGATAATATCGATGATATTATTATATTAATTAAAAAATCTAAATCTGGAGCTGAAGCAAAAGAAGGACTTATGAACACATATTCATTTAGTGAACTTCAAGCTCAAGCAATTCTTGATATGAGATTACAAAAACTAACTGGTCTTGAGATGGAAAAGATTAGAGCAGAATATAATGCAATACTAGAATTAATTAAAGGATTCAAATTTATTTTAGAGACTGTTTCAGAACAATATAAAATTATTAGAACTGAATTATTAGAAGTTAAAGATAAATACAATAATGAGAGATATTCTAAATTAATTAGAGATGAGAGTATTATGTCAATTGAAGACCTAATTCAAGATGAAGATTTTGTTGTAATGATTACTCAAAATGATTACATTAAGAAAGTACCCCTAGAAGATTATAGAAGTCAGAAGAGAGGAGGAAAAGGTTCTAATGCTCACATCAAAGATGAAGATATGATTAAGAATTTATTCGTTGCTAATTCAAAAGATAATGTTCTAATCTTTACTAATGATGGAAATATTAATTGGATGAAAGCTTATGAAGTTCCAACTATTGCAGGACAGAGTAAAGGAAGACCAATTGTTAACTACATTGACCTAAGAGGAAAGAAGATTGCAAGTGTTGCAAATGTTCCTGACTTAAAAGAAGGATACTTGATTTTCCTAACTAAGAAAGGTATTATTAAAAAGACTGAAATGAAGAACTTTGCAAAACCAAGAGCTGGTGGAATCAAAGCAATTAATTTAGATGAAGGAGACACTGTTCTAAATGTTATTTATACAAAATCACATGAAGAAGATATTATTTGTGAGAGTAATGTAGGTCTTGCGATTAGATTTAAACAATCTGATCTTTCAGTTTTAGGAAGAGTTGCTAGAGGAGTTAAAGCAATGAATCTAAGAGGAGAAGAAGAAGTTATTGGAATCGAGCTTGCTCACCCAGGAAAGACCATGTTTACAATCAGTGAGGCAGGTTTTGGAAAGAGAACATTGATTTCAGAGTATCCCACTATTAAAAGAGCTGGAAGAGGAGTTATTGATATTAAGACTGATGCAAGGAATGGAAAAGTTATTACCATGAAAGCAGTTGGTGAAGAAGATGAAGTATTAATTGTTACAAAACATGGAAAGATTATTAGAACTCCAATTAGTGATGTAAGAATTATCGGAAGAAATACTAAAGGTGTTAAAATTGTAAATCTTCATGGTGATGATAGAATTGAGAGAGTTGAGAAAATCATTAGTGAAGATTCAGTAGAAATTGATGATTTGAAATAATTATAAATTAATATTAATTCTTTAAAAATATTTTTTATGAAAAACTAAAAAAACTATCTATGCCTTTCTCCCCATTTCTCATAAAATAACATTTCCATTGTTTCAAGTTTTGGAACTTGAGGATTCTCTAGAGGATAACCTATAGGAATTATTGCATCTATTTTCTTATCCATTGGGACACCTAAAGATTCTTTTAATACTTCATTATCTCCTGCTTCAACCCAACACGCTCCCAAGTCCTGAAAGTGAGCCGCCATTAAAACATTTTCAATTACTGCTGCAACATTTTGAATAGAATATAATTCACCTCTCATCGGATAAAGTGCAGAGAGTTCTGAGTCATCTCTTACAACTACTAATAAATATGGCGCTTGAGATAACCAGTATTGTTGAATCGCAATTTTACCACATTCAATTCTCTTTTTTGAATTTTCCACAATTATAATTTTATAATTTTGAACATTACCTGCACAAGGTGCATTCATTCCAGCTTCAACTACATCACAAATTAATTTGAAATCAACTGGTTTTTCTGAGAATTTTCTAATACTCCTTCTTGTTTTGAATTTTTGAATTCCTTGCTCACAAGCTTTCTTTTTTAGTTTAGAATTTTCCTTTCTTAAAAATTTTAATTCTTCCTCTTGAGTCATTTGCTTAATCTCATCATCATAATAATTTGACTTTCTTCCAAGAAGTTTATTTATTTTATCTCTCATCTTAAGTATTTTTAGAATTAAATGTTTATAAAATTATTGAAAAGTTTTAAATAGTAAACAAATGTGGATTTTTTGTTTTGTCTATATTTTTGTTTGGAATATTTTATATTATATACAAAAGAATCATATTTATGGATAAAAAAAATGATAACAAGAACTATCAAATGATTAGAAATCATTGGAAAGATGCAATTATAGTTGCAGGAGTATCTATTGGATTAATTACAGTCCTAAATTACGCGACAATGAGTGACCCTGCATCTAGAGATAATAAAAAATATAATTCTACTATTAGTCAATATGCAGATCTAAATCAAGATAATTCAATTTCAATAGCTGAAAAAAAAGAATTTGATTTAAGATTAATTGAAGGTTCAGGATATAAAATGATGGAAAAGGGGGTTTTTATTGATCCAAATGGAGAAAAGATTACTAGAAAAAATCTTGAAAAACTAGTTTCTAATTATGAAGACTCTCTTAAATAAAATCTCCTAAACCTTTATTTTTGTTATCAGTATTCTTCTTAGATTTCTTTACTAAAGTTTCTTTGAATTCTTGCTTAATTACAATCTCTTCTTTTTCTTCAATATTTGTTTGAACTTCCTTTGCTCTGTTTAATACTTTTTCAGGAATTCCTGCAAGTTTTCCTACATAGATTCCAAAACTTTTATCTGTTCCACCTTTGATTATTTTTCTTAAGAATTCAACATTATCTCCTTCTTCACGAATCATAACATTGTAATTTTCAATTGTAGAGTAATATTCTGAGAGTTTATTTAATTGATGATAATGAGTTGCGAAAATTGTATCAGCACCAATCTCATTTAATTCTTCAGTTATTGCCCATGCAATTGAGAGTCCATCATAAGTTGAAGTTCCCCTACCTATTTCATCAAGCAGAACAAACGATTTTTCAGTCGCATTATTAATGATGTTTGCAGTCTCAGTCATTTCAACCATGAATGTTGATTGACCTTCAGATAGTTCATCATGAGCACCAATTCGAGTAAATACTCTATCATATATTTTAAGCTCTGCAGATTTTGCAGGGACAAAGAATCCAGCTTGGGCCATAATTATTATTAATGCATTTTGTCTTAGGTAAGTTGATTTTCCAGCCATATTTGGTCCAGTTACAATTTTTATAGTTTCATCTTTATCAAAAAAAGTATCATTAGGGATAAACTCAGTTATGAATCTCTCTACAATTGGATTTTTACCTTCAATTATTTGAGTTTTTTCATCATTAAATTTTGGCCTAGTATAATCATATAATTGTGAATTTAATGAATTATTTGTTAAAACATCAAGAAGAGCAATTTTTCCCGCAATTTCTTGGAATTTTCTAATATAGAATTTTAACTTTGATACTATTTCTTCAAATAGTACTTTTTCTAAATTCTTTATTTTTTCTTCAGCTCCTAAAATTTCTACTTCTTTTTCTTTTAATTCTTCTTTTGTATATCTAAAATTATTTGCAAGAGTTTGCCTTAGAATATAATCATCAGGAATCTTAGAAGATTGAGTCTTAGGAATTTCTATAAAATATCCAAATATTCGATTATATCTAATTCGAAGAGTTGAAATTCCAGTCCTTAATCTTTCAGATTCTTCAAGTTCTTTAATATAATCTTTAGAATTAAATGCTAAATCGAAAAGTTCTTTTAATTTATCATTGTAATCTTTTTTTATATATCCAATATCTCTTAGATGGGCTGGTGCAGATTCTGAAATAGAATTTTCTAAAAGTTCAGTTATCTCTTTTAATACATCTATTTTTTTTATTTGAGTAAGATATTCGCTTTGAAATAATGATAAAGCTTCTTTTATTTTTGGAAGTTTTTGAAGAGAAATTTTTAGAGCAAATAAATCTTTTGGAGAAACTAATCCTGAAGAAATTCTCGAAGTTATTCTTTCGATATCAAAGAACTCATCAAGCATTTCTCTGATCTCATCTCTTTCAATTATTAACTCATTTAATTCTTCAATCCCATCTAATCTTTTATTGATTTCTTTCTTATCTAATAGAGGTGTTACAATGTGTGATTTAAGGAGTCTTGCCCCAATTGAAGTTTTAGTATTATTTAAAATTCCATAAAGAGTTTTGGATTTATCTTTTATGTAAAGACTCTCAATTATTTCTAAATTTCTTAAACTAATTGAATCTAAAACCATATTAGATGATAGATTAATATATGTGATTTTGTTTATGTGAGATAGCTCTAATTTTTGAAGTTTGTAAATATAAAACAATAAAGCACCAGAGGAAATTACTGAGTATTCTTTTGATTCAAGTCCTAATTCTTCAGATTTATGTCCAAATTGTTTTTTTAGTATTTCGTTTGCATAATTAATATTGAATCTTATGTCAGATAAAAAATTATAATATATATTTGAATTTTTAATATTTTCCTTTAGTCCTCTTACAAATGAAGATTCATTTAAAATTATTTCATTAGGAGAATATCTCTTAATTATGGTTTTCACATCTTCTAATTTTGTTACTTGAGTTGTTAAAAATTCTGAAGTTGTAATATCAACTATAGATATTCCATATTTTTCAGAAATATCTTTTGGAGAATATATGCACATAATATAATTATTTTCAGAAGAAGAAAGGTATTCATCTTCCAGAATTGTTCCAGGAGTAATTACTCTTGTTACTCCTCTTTTTACCAAACCTTTTGCTTGTTTAGGGTCTTCTAATTGTTCGCACATTGCAACCTTGTAATTGTTTTGAACTAATTTTTTAATGTAGGGATTTATTGAATGAAATGGGACTCCTGCCATTGGAGTTTCACCTCTTTTTGTTAATGTAATTCCAAGAACTTTTGATGCAATTTTAGCATCATCATAGAATGTTTCATAAAAATCTCCTGCTCTAAATAAGAGAATACAGTCCGAATATTGTTTTTTTAATTCAAGAAATTGTTTCATCATTGGAGTAATTCTTTCTCCTTGTTCCATATTAAATTAAAAGAAAGATGATTTATAAAACTATTTGAAAATAGGATTTTTAAAATGCACATAAAAAATAATTATTTTTTAGTTTAGTTTGTGATGAAAGTTTAATATATACATAATATATTTGAAAAGTTGTGCGTACATTAAGTAGTAACATATATAACTATTGAAATATTCATAACAATAAGAGAATGCCACCAAGTCTAATAGTTAAAAGCGATGGAATTGAATTCAAGGGTAGTAATAAGTGTATTGGATGTCAAGAAGGAGGGAGTTTACAACATAGAATTAAAAATAATTTACTGTGTGATAACTCATATAATTTTGAAAGAATAATTCCTTCATTGAAATCTAAAGTTATTCCAATACAACCAAACTTCCTATTAGAACAACTATTAGAAAACAGAGTAAAGAAAAGAATTTCTGTCGGAGTGCCAAGGACTGATTTAAATGGAATTCCTAAAAAAGATAAAACTGGTCATGACATAACAGATTATATTTGTCTAAATATAGAATTTGACATAATTAATGGAGAAATAACTGACCGTGGTGCTTATTCTACATGTAAGTCAATTCAAACTCATTTTAGAGGTTATGATAATGAACCTCATTCTCACGATTTAAGAATGGGATTTCTTAGTGGATATCTTGGAAAATTTATATGGGAGAAAATAAATTTATCAAACAAATCTGAGTATAAAATATTACAAAAAGAATTTAGAGGAGCTATTGATAAAAGTGTGAATGAATATCACACAAATTATTTCAATCAACTAGTTTTCGCAGGTCTTCTTCATGATATAGGGAAAATATTTGTACCTTGGAATATCTTACATGCTCCAAGAAAATTAAGTAAAGAAGAGTTCCAAATTGTCACAAAACATGCAGAATATGGGGCAAGACTTTTAAAAAATATTCCAGGATTAGAATTTGCTTATTCTGCCGCAGGAAATCATCATTGGAGATCAGATGGTACAGGATATGGACTAGACTTAAAAGGAGAGAGCATTCCACTTGGTGCAAAAATAATAATGCTAGGTGACTTAAATGATGCTATGACTAATGATAGACCTTACCGAAAAGCTATTGAACAAGATGAATTTTTAGGAATGTTAACTGGAGAATATAAAGATCAATGGGGTCAAGACTTCCAAGGACATATAGACCCTATAATTCAAGAAATCGTATTAGATTATAGAGATGAATTTAAAGATATAACTATGAGATCAAAAACTGATGAATGTATTAATTTTTCATATTTTAAATGATTTAATTCAAACCTAATTCTTCTCTCTTTTTAGCAGCTTTTTCTTCTTGTTTTACTCTTGTTGCTTGAAGATCTTGATCTACTCGAATATATTTTGAGAAAATTGGAGCTTTTAATTGTACTAATTTGTATACTTCCTGAAATAATTTCCTGTATGAATGATGACCATGAGGAGTTGTTCTTAATTCTATAATGTATGCTAATTGACCAGGGTCCATTTCAAATGTAGTTCTTAATAAATGACCTAATGCTGCAATATATTCTGTTTCATAAATTTCTTCTTTGATTACTTCTCTGGAAAGATTTGTTATTTTTGTCATTATTTCATCATAGTCTTTTGTGAATTCTTCCATTCCAAGCAAATCCATATATTCAGGATAATCATATCCATGTATTGCTCCCATTCCTTGATATAATTGTGGTGAAGCTCTGTGTCTTTGATAATCACGATATGCACCAGCATCAGTTAAAAATTCAAATATGATTTTTCCATGCCTAATTGTTCTTGGCATTCTATCAAATTGACCTCTATCCCCTAATTCTGCTTCAATTATTTTTTCTTTGACATTTTGTGAGAGATATTCTGCTCTATTCTGACAATCTAAAAATGAAATTCCTTTTTTTCGAGAGTTTTCATATAAAATTGATGCAACAATTATATTGTCTAGATTATCAGAAGAAATTAATTTTACCCTATTACAATCTTCAATTCCGTGATGAATATCACCAAGATAGGACTTTTCAAATATGTCTTCAGTAATAGTTTGAGTTTTCTCTCTTTTTATTCTCAAATACTCATTTTCTTTTACATGAGTTAAAAGACCAGGTGATACTTTTATTGCTTCTTCATGCATCGATTTTGCAACGAGTCTTACTTCTTCTAGTGGATGAGATAACATTTCAGAGATATGTGATTCAGCAGTTCTTGCAGAGAAACCACATCCAAGAGAAGTTGCTACTCCTGTTGGAAGTAAATATCTTACTATATCAAATGCCTTTGCATTAAGAGTTCTCTCAAATGCAGATTCTCTTTGAAAGTCTTTCCTATTTATTACTTTATTTCCAACAAGAACATCCTTCACTACAGGTAAATATTTTTCATATAAATCCATTAATTCTTCCATATATTCTTTTATTTTTGGTCCAAATTTTGATTTTTCTAATTTAGGAGAATAAATTATATTTTCTTTTGAAAAACTTACATATCTTGTAGACTTTTCTTGGAAATCTCCAAGTGTTGGAAATGGAGCTTCAATTACTTTTGTGAATACTTCAGAAATATTTTCTACTGCAAATCTTATTCTATCTGCATCTTTTAGAGAATTATGACCATAATCAACGCCCCATTTTTTTAGAAAAATTGCAGCTTTATCATTGAAATATTGTATTCCCTTACGATTATCATTTTTTATAGATTCGGCCAAATCACCTAATGAAATAAAATCATCTTTTGTTATTTTTCCTTCATCAAAATTTTTTTGTGCATCTTCAAATAATTGTAAAAATCTATCCCTCATAGAATATGAAGTTCTGGAATATTGTCCCATTAAAAAAGCGTATAATTGCGAACTCATTGCATCAGTTGCACAATATACATTTTTATCAATATTTGTGAAAAAATGTAATAATACAGTTTTTTCATCTTTTGTGTATTCTCTTTTATTTAAAATTGGTGCTAATGTTCCTGTTTTTTCATATAAATCTTTCATAATAATTTAATGAAAAAAAGCCTTTATATGCTTTTTGTTAAATTTGATTGAGTACTCATTTATATTTAAAGAATAAAATGAAAACACAAACATTATAAAGGAATAATGTTGTAATTTAAGTAAATTGAAACTTAATGAATTAATAATTGCAACTTGTGCTTGTTTATCAATTGTAACATATTCATGTGCAGAATCTAAAAAATATGAATTCGATGATTTAAATAAAATAAATAACTATTCTAAAAATCTTTTTGTAGACCATTACGACCCATATTTTTACGAAGAACAATTTTTTCAGATTAGTGATGAAGAGCGGGAAGATCTAAGTAAAGAGGCTTTAAAATTAAATGGAAAAATAATCCAAAAACAGATTACCACAAATATTAAAAAATATTTATCTTATTATCCAAAATTAAGAAGAGTGATTAAAAAAGGAGAAAAATTAAGAGATAAGATTAATGACCCTGATTTTGAAATTACAGAAGATAAGAACAAGGAATGGTATTCGATTAGAGGTGGAAGAAAGTTAGTATTCGAGGGTTTAATGCCAGGAGGGGAAATCGAGATAAGAGGTGAAATTTTCAGCATAGATATTGGAACTATTACTCCTAGATTCATTTATAAAGATTCAAGATTAAAATATAACAAAAAAATTTCGGATTTTTGTGAACTAAGAGGAGAGGTTTATGAGGATGGTAAAATGGAGGCTATCCTTGCTTTAGCAGGCAAATTTGATGAAGAAATCATTTGGGGGAAAATGAAAAAGTTCAAACAATACATTCAACAAAAATAGCTACTTTTGATAATGTTCGATAATAAGAACATTTATAAATAAATAAACACAAATATCTTCTAGGATAGAATAAAGTATATTAAACTCGTTTATTATTTTACTTTTTTATTAAAAAGATATACTTAAATTTGAAGTAGTGAGAATTTAAGGAAAATACATTATCAATGAATAATATGATAATTTGTATACTTATTCTATATTTTAATTTAAAAAATGACAAAAAATAAACATAAATTATATGCAATGGGTGGAGTTAACGAAGCCGGCAGAAATATGGTAGCTTTTGAAATCGAAGACGAGATTATTATTTGTGATATGGGATTACAGCTTAGCAATCTTGTAGCTTATAATAATGAAGTAGATAACATGAGTGTTGAAGAGATGATTGAGAAAGACATTATGGCTAATCCTGAATTAATCATGGCAAAAAAAGATAAGGTTAAAGCAATTGTTGTTTCTCATGCTCACTTAGATCATGTAGGTGCTATTCAGTATATGGCTTCAAAATTTAATTGTCCAATTTATGGATCTCCATTTACAATTGAAGTTTTGAAAGTTTTAATGAAATCTTCTAGAAGTGTTAAAGAACCACTTAAAAATAAATTTATCAAAGTAAATGTTAATTCAAGTATTACTCTCCCTTCAGGTTTGGAAATTGAATTTATCAATGCAACACATTCAATCCCTCAAGCTGCAATTATTGCAATTCATGCTAAAGATGGAGTAATTATGTATGCTAATGATTTTAAATTCGATAATAGGCCTGCTTTAGGTCAAAGAACTAATTATGAAAGATTAAGAGAAATTGATAAGAAAGAAGGAATTTCAATGCTTGTTGTTGATAGTTTGAGAAGTAATCTTAAAAGAAAAACTCTTTCTGAAATTGTTGTAAAAGAAATGCTTAGAGATATTTTCATTGAAACAGATATTGTTAATACACAAGGTGTTGTTATTACAACTTTTGCATCACATATCACTAGACTTAAATCTATTATGGAACTTACTAACGAACTTGGAAGAAAATTAGTTTTTTTAGGTAGAAGTATGGCAAAGTATTGTAAAGCTGCTAAGAATGCAGGAATTATTGATTTTAAAGAAAAAGATGTAGCAATTGCTGAGAGTCCTGCTGAAATTAATAAATGGCTAGATATAATTAATAAAAATAAAAAAGATTATATTATTGTATGTACAGGTCACCAAGGAGAAGATAATGCTGTTCTTTCAAGAATTGCTGAAGCTAGAACTCCATTTGAATTAAAAGAAGATGATATTGTAGTTTTCTCATCCGAAGTTATTCCTACACAAGTAAATATTGAAGCGAGTCAAATTTTAAGTGCTAAACTTGAACCTTTTAGATGTAAAATATTTAAAGATATTCATGTTTCAGGACATGCATCAAGAGAAGATCATAGAGATTTATTGAATATGATTCATCCTAAATATATTGTTCCTGCTCACGGAGATATTAGATTAAAAGAAGGTATGATTGAACTTGCTGAAGAACTAGGTTATGAAGAAGGAAATACTCTTTTAGTTCTAGATGATCAAAAGGTTGTTGAATTCGAATCAATCAAAGATATTTAATATAATTTTTTAACTATATCTTAAACAAAAAAATCAATAACAAGCTTTTATTCTTCGAATTTTATATTAGGCTTTATCCGAAGTAGATTTATAAAGTTCAAATTTCTTTAATTATTATGATTCGTAAACTTGTACAAAAACAAATAATTCCTCACGAGAATTCTTTTCGTCAAGAATTAAATAA
>JAQICV010000037.1 GCA_027858315.1 Candidatus Woesearchaeota archaeon | reverse complement strand
CATAAGAATATTTCTTTTATTCTAAATTTTCAATTTAGATTTTTTATTCAAAAAATAAATTTTTAGATAAAAATAGATAATTAGTTGTTGTTTATACTCAATCGGATGAAGCCAAATTTAAATAAAAATAAATTACTCTGGGGAGGACATGATTTCTTATCTTTTTCCGAATTAGATTATTACTCTAAGAAAATAAATATGAAAATAGAACAATATAAGACTTTCTCAAATATGTTTTTCTTCCGAATAAGAAGACATGAACTAAGATCAAAATTAGAAGATTTAATTAGCCTAATCCCTATAATTCGGAATTATCAACAAATGCTTTTCATTGTAATCAAAAAAAATAAGAAAATGTTTAAATAAATTACTTTCTTATAATAGCTAAAATTTTTCTACTAAAAAAATTATTCTTAAAAAGAATATTATAATATATCCCTCCTAAAGAAATCAATTCTATATTTTTAAAATATTTACCTAAAGTTTTTCTCAGACTTTTGAATGAAAAGAATGTAACATGGGTAGGATCATCAAATAATCCTTTAGATCTGAAAAATAAAAACGCATAGGTTACATCATACAATCTTTTAATAGGATAATTAGGAGTCAATAAAATAATCTTCCCTTTCGGTTTAAGCACTCTCCTCAATTCACTTAGATAGAAAGGAATATTCTCTTTTGATATATGCTCTATAATCTGATCTGAAATAATAACATCAAAAAGATTATTCCTAAATGGTAATTCTTGATTTACTTCAATATAAGTTGCATTTTTAAAACCTTTTTCATGACATCGCTTTATACGTTCTTTAGAAACTTCAACACCAAAAATATTTTCATCCTTAAATATATTTTTTAAAAAAAAATAATATTTACCATCCCCACAACCTGAATCCAATACTTTTAATTTTTTATCTTTAATATCTATATTTTTATTAAAAATCTCTCTAAATTTATTACTAACTTGTCCATCCATTGCTCTTTGTAATGCATATTTCTCGAAATTGTTATGCTTATTCCTTCTTAAAAATGCCATATACTCCACCTCCAAAATACCTACCAAAAGTTAAAATCTCAGACATACCTATAAAATATAAACTCGAACCTATAAAACTGGATTTCCTATACCTAACCATCTGCACTTTACCTTTAATACCCTTATTACTCTTGTTTTTATTTGGGATTACCTTCTTTAGAAACTTAATTGACGTACTAATTAAAGGACTAATCAAGAATCCCTTGTAGAAATATTGATCATTGTAATTATATTTACTACAAATATCCTTAAAGTAACTTTTTTCAAATCTATGTATATGATGATGACTTATATCATTTACCCACAAATTGGAATCCTCTTCAAGTTTATACTCTTTTCTAATCATATTGATATATGTCTTTAATTCTTTCCTTTTTTTAAAACTAAATAAATGCTTAAAATAATAATAATTGAATTTATTATTAATTCCTGTAAAAAATAAATATATACCACTTTTATTCAAAACCCTCATTGCTTCAACAATTACTTTATCTGGATCTGCTACATGTTCTAAAACGTCAAAACAAATAATCAGATCAAAGTAATCATTTTCAAAAGGAAGTTTTTCACCAACACCCAACTCTAATTTGACATTTTTTAAGTTCAATCTCTTAATAGTATCTCTTCCAAGTTGTATTGACTTTTTAGAAGGATCTATTCCAATACACTCATAAACATTTTCAGAAATTGGAAATAAATTTTGACCATAACCACAACCAATCTCTAAAACACGAATTTTCTTCTTATTTGTTTTTTTCAAACAATCATTAATAAAATAAGACTTTGAATTTTTCTGTTTCAAGTTAACAACAAATGAATAATCGTCATTATATACTTCTTTATCCCAAATTAAATCTATATTCTTACTCATTTTTCTACTATAATAAAGTATCCACTATGATACTTATTTAATTTTCGATTATCTCGTACAAACTTAGTCCTATCAAAGAAGTACACTAATTCTAGAAATGGGAAAGATATTAATAAGAACAAATGTCTTACTCCCCAAGGCAATATCTTAAAAAATGATTTCAACATGTCTGATAATACTAAAAAGTAATAGCCAGTTACTTCAAATTTTTTCATCTTGAAACCTAACTTATTAAGTTCTAATTTCCATTTTTCATTCGTCCACCTTTGATAGTCCCAAGGGTCAGCATGAATTGGATATAGAAAAGGAATGGTAATCAACAGTTTGCCTCCTTTTTTCAAGACCCTATAACATTCTGAAATCCCTTTCTCGATTTCTTGTACATGTTCAAATAATTCTCCTGCGAGGATAATATCAATACTATTAGATTTTACATTTTTCATATTAGATACATCCAAAACCAAATCAGGACTAAATTTATCTTCAATATCTGCAAATAACCACTTATCAACTTTACTCTTAGGCTTAACAAACTGTCCTCGATCTCTTCCACCAATATCTAGAACTACCCCTTTAAACACAGACTTATTCTTATTCAATATAACATCTATTTGTCTTCTTCTATAAGTAGAATTCAAATAATAATTAATTTTTTTCAATATTTTGTTCATTTTCTATTTCTTAATGTATTCTTTAATTTTAATACTTTAGTCATTTTTGAAATAAATAAAAAATACTTAATGTATAATATACTTTTGTAATATTTCATATTACTGATTTGTTTTGGATCCAATTTATGTTTTTTATGAATTTTAGAAAGAAATTTATAATACTTGTCACCTACTTCATTTAGATTTAGTAAACTTATATTCTTAGAATACTTCGAGTAATTTCGCACAATATCTTCTAATAACTGAGGTATTTGATCCTTTGAATCAAATATTTCACCTCCACTTCCAACAATCTCAGGATGACCACCATCATTATACGCGATTGATGGAAGTCCAGAATGCATTGCCTCTATTAATGAATTAGAACAAGGATCTTTTCTAGATGCAGTTATAAAAATATCTTTTGTCCTTAATAACGAACCCAACTTACCACTATCCATCGCACCAATTAACTTTATATTTTTAAATTTGATTGGTGAATTCCCTACAAAACTCATCTCATATTTACTAAAATTCAAGTTTTCATCTAACCATTTATATATCTCAAATCCTTTATTCATATTTGCTGACCAAGAGGTTATAATAATCTTAATTTTTTTTCCTAATTTTTTATTTTTTACAGGATAAAACAATGTGGGGTCTGGTGCATTTATTATGATTGTTGAATCCGCATTATTATCCAAACCTAATTTGAAATTTTCTGCCTGGCTCCATACTGATTGGAATATAGTTCCATCAGCAAAATCATCATTTATTTTATATATCATCTTATCAATCACTAAATCCTTATCCCTAATTTTAAAGATTGGACCATCAATACGATGAACAAATAATTTCTCTGGAAACTGTAATTTTATTTTTATAAGAGTCTCCAATTCTTGGTGACTATTAAACAATATTATATCTGCATTATCTATATCTCCTTCATAAACATTTCTCTCTATAAAATAATCTCTTAAAGCTTTTAGGAATTGATTACCTCCTCCCCAAGCCCCTTGCTGAAATTCAAATAATATATGAATCTTCATTTAGACACTACCTCTACAATTTTCTTAATTCTCTTCTTGAAAGAATCATAGTTATTAGTTTTTGAGACTTTATCATAATTTTTTATATATAAATTCTCTTTTTTTTCCCCGTCTTCCTTTACTCTATTTAGTTTTACTATAAACTCTGACACATCTTTACAAATACTATACTTATTAAGCATCTCTTTCGCAAAACCTACATCAGTTGATAATATTGACGTATTAGTCAAAGCAGATTCAATAACAGCTTTAGGACCACCTTCTGACTTTGATGTTACCAGATACATATCAATTAAGTTATAGAGTAAATTTATTTTTTCTAAAGATAAGTTATTTACCATTAAATCATCAACATTATTTAAGATTCTAGATTCATCACCAACAAAAATATATGGTATTTTATTTTTTTTACATTGATTAATTAAATAATGCCTTCTCGGACCTGCAAGAACTAAAGTAATATCCTTTGTTTCTAAACCTTTTAAAATTTGAACTAATAGTTCTGGACCTTTTTGCCATTTTGGTTTCCTTAAGTCAGACCCTAGACTATCTCTTTGAAAAGAACCAATCAAGAACTTATCTTTAATTAATTTGTAATCAATATCAACTTGTTTACAAATATCTTTTCTAGATAACTTCAAATCTCTGAAAGTTGTTTCATCAACATAGAATGGATTGTATAGAATCCTACTTTTATTAATACCTAATTCAATTAGAGTTTTCTTCTGTTTTTCATTAGCACAAATCCAATAATTTACATAACTTAAAACTTTTTTCAATTTGTTTTCATAAGAAGACAGATTATTAGTAGCTGTTGCTACGATTATTTTATTTTTGAATAAAAATTTAAAATATTTGAATCTAAAATTGTCTAACAAACTCCACCATACGAATATAATTATATTTGAGGAAAAAATATTTTGAGTTAATGTACAACCTTTAGTATTTTGTATTCCATCAATTAGATGTTCTCTATCTTTATCTATTGACCAACCTATACCATCTTTACCAAAAATAAAAATCTTCTTCATTTTCTAACAACCACTCCATAAAACTCTCCAAAATTAATATGATATGATTCAACTCTAAAACCTGCCTTATCCATTTCATCATAGACTTGTTCTAATGTATACTCAGTGTAATGTGTTGGGTCTAATTTGTAGTTATAACCATTTTCTTTTTTGTAGACACTAAGCCAATCCCTTGTTATCATTGGAACTCTGATTAATATAGTATCACTTAAACTACTCAAACTTTTCAAGAACTTAACTCTGTATTTTATGTGCTCTAAAACATTTGAGAGAATAATTTTGTCAAATTTTTTAATTTTAAATTCAGAGTAATCATATTTGGTTGCATCGCCTGACACAAAAATTAAATTATCTCTTTTGTATCTAGTTTTTGCAACCTTAATCTTCTTGTCGAGTATCTCAATTCCAACAACTTTTTTGCATTTTTTCGATAGTTCATATGCAAGATAACCTTCAGCACAACCTATATCTAATACTGTATCACTTTTTCCTACATTATCTGTGAAGAATTTGAAATAATTCACTATCTTATGTTTTGGCTGATTTTTTTCATTTGGGATTGTTATAAAAATCTTTATCATTGAGTATGAGATATTATGTAAGAATATAGAAAATGAGAATAATGGTTTTCTCAGAAGAGATCTTCTTATTAAATTAATTACCTTAATTAATAATTTTTTCATTTTTTTGAGCCTCCAAAAAACTTTTTACTAATACAGGATAAGAAAGTCAATACTCCATAATGCATTATTAATCTAATATTTAATGGCAACATATAGTAATTTAATTTGGTAATATTATATGCAAATTTATCTTTTAATGTAGGCATCTGATTCTTTTTCTTAGAAATCACTAGATTGAGTATCCATGAAGATTTTTTAGTTTTAAAATAATTACATAGAACCCTGTGAGCTCTCCAACCTTCATATATTTCTAGAGGTCTTGGATCTTTTCTCCACTCTTCATACTTTTCTATTTTCCATGATTTGCTATCGAATAGATTTATTATCTCTTTTTTATCACCTTTCACAAAGACTTTGTGACCATGTCTAAAAATTGGGACGTTGATATGAGCTTCACCTTTAATTTTTAGGATTCTTGATATTTCGCTTAGTGCTTTGTTAAATGTCACTCCATATTCAATCCAATGCTCCATGGATTGATTAGAAAATACGAAGTCAAACATATTATCATTATAAGGAATTTTTTCAACTGAGCCTTTTTTGGTTGCAATAGATTTCTTACCATCTTTAATATCTAAAGGGTCAATCCCATGCCATTTAACATTTTTGGGTAAATTTTCTTTCAAGTATGACCAACTACCACAACCAATCTCTAAAACTGATACTTCCTTTTTTTGTTTACTTAAATATTCAACAAAATTCTTATTTATTCCAATTACATATTTTCTAATTGGAGAACCACTCTCAATTTTGCATTTTTTATTCTTTTTGTCTAAATATTTACAATTTTTACAGCTATTATTTATTGTTTCCATTTTACTTAACCTTTTTTAATACAAGAAGAATTGAATGAGAAGATACTCTTGAGAAGAGTCTTGATATTACAAATGATCTCCCCTTTGCAAAAAAATTACTTGAGCCATATATTTTACTTAGAATAGGTGTGATTATACCTGATTCATCTTTTAGTCCCTTAAATCCATCACGATATGCAATTTCTACTAATTTAAATCCTAATTCTTCAAATCTTTTTGTAACTAATTTCTCATCTAATGCAAATTGATAAAAATCCTTTTTATTTTCTCCAGACCATTTAGAATAGAACCCTAAATTGGATTTTAATTTTCTTAATTTTGACATATGTGGAAAAACTAGAAACAAATAACCATCTTTTTTCACTACTCTTGACATCTCATCGGCAATTGGTTTATATCCATCATAAAAATGCTCTATTACTCCAAATGACCAATAACCATCAAAATGATTATCTTTAAATGGCAATTTCATTACATCTCCTAACACAACATTTAATTTTGGCTTGAATTTTTGAATTAATTTAATTGTCTCTTTTGCATAATCTAAACCAATTGTATTTTTATAACCAACTTTATTTAATTTGTATACATTTTGTCCCATACCACATCCACATTCAAGAATAATAGACTTCTTATTTGGTAGATATTTCTTTGTGAATTTAATTAGTGGATCAAAAGAATAAATTTTCTGAGCATATATTTTTTTGATGTCTTTTTTAGACCATTGTTCATCCCAAAAATTAGAAGTTGCTTGACTACTTACATAAACTAAACGATTGTTTTTTTTATCATAATATTTCATTTTTTAATTACCTCTAAGAACTTTTTAACAATAAGCTTTGCATCATAATTGATTTTTAAATTGTTTTTTGCTAGCTTACCCATTTTCTTATAATCACTAGTAATTACTTTTTCTAGCGCTTTATAAATTTCACTAAAGTTCTTATTTTTGATTATTATTCCATCTTTGCCATCTTCAATGTAGTCACTGGTTCCGTTGTATTTGTTTAATATTACAGGAAGTTCATAATTCATTGCTTCTATATGCGAATACACTGCTGGGTCATCGTAACTTACTAATATGTATATATCTGATTTTTTATAGATTTCAAATACTTCCTCTAGAGAAATACCTATTTCTATTGAAACTTTTTTTTCCAATTTCTTTTCTCTTATAAAATTCAATATCTCATAATAATAATCATTATCAATTATCTCTCTTGCTACAATTTTTAGTCTTATTTTCTCATATTCTTTAGATAATTTCTCGAATTCTTTTATTAACTCAAATACATTTTTTCTCTTTTGAATTTTAGAATTGCAAATAATATTTATTGTCTCATGTTTTTGTTTCTTTATCTTGTCATTTATTGAAATTCCAAAAGGTAAAAATAATGGATTCTTTGAAAATCTTTTAGATTCTTTTTGACCAATTCTTGTTGCACTAACTAGTGTTGCATTTTTCAATAAAGATTTGTATATTTTAATATATATTTTATTTATTATTATTGTTTTAGGAAAATTGATTTTCTGTATGAATACCATTGGCTCAATTTTTTTAATCTTACAGATCATTAATGAGAATAATGACTCTAAAGAATTAAGATTCTTTATTGTGATAATTTTATCTTTTTGAATTAAAGAATATAGTTGAAAAGGATTTGGGATGAATATTTGTTTATTTTTAGAGATAGTTATATTTTGAATTTTTGTATATTTAATATTGGTACTCTTAAGAAATTTATTATTATCGTAAGTTATTAACTCTATTTTAAAATCATTTGAGAGTTCTTCTATAAAATCTTTCACATTATTGTGGTTTCTTGGTTGGATGAAAGTTATTGTTTTCATATTCTTCTCTCCCATTTCCTAATGATGTTTTTTATGTCAAAATCCTTTGCTCGTTCTTTTGATTTTTCCTTATATTTATTGTATTCTTTTTTGTTGTCTAATAAGTATTGAATTGCATTGACATATTCTTTTTTGTTATTAAATGGAACTAATAAACCATATTTTGCTTTTTCGAATTTATTGTCTTTAAACTTCAAATAACTTGTCTCATTTAATATCTCACACGGACCATATTTACAATCATTTGCAATAGTTGGAATACCACAAGCAATATTTTCTAAAAGTACTCTTGGGAATCCTTCATGATTTGAGGGTAGAACTGCAAGATGAGATTTTGTTAGATATTTGAATACATTGTTTCTAATTCCCATAAAAACTACATCTTCTTTTATTTCTAATTGTTTGACATAATTTTTAATTTTTTGTTCTTCAGGGCCTGCCCCAAAAATTACTAATTTTAATTTTTCATTATTTTTTATAAGTTCTTTGAATATATCGAGTATGAAGAAATAGTTTTTTTGTTTTGATAATCTTGCGTTTAAGTATATTACTTTATTCTCTTTAAATAACTTAATTTCAGACTCATTAGTTATTTTTTCTCTTAACTTTTCTTTTATTTCATCAAAATCTAATGGATTGTAAATAAAATCTAAATTGTGAATATTTAAATTTTTTAGATCTTTTTCCATAGCCTCAGAAACTGCAATTACTTTGTCGGATTTTTTATGTAGTGCTATTGAGATTTTTGAGTATATACCTTTGTATAATGAGAGGTAGTTATTTCTTACGACTAACCATAGTTTGAATTTTTTAGTACTATATAATCTAGTTAAAGATAATATTAAATTTGCATCTTCAGCATTTGCTATAATTAAATCATATTTGTTTTGTTTTAGAAATCTCTTGATTAGTAATGGGAAAATGATTGAAAAATATATCATCTTTGTTATAGGATTGCTTTTGTATTTGAATCCTAGAGAATTATGCTTCACTTTTCCTATATCATATTCGTTTTCAAATCTGTAGAATGTTAGAAGCTCTACATTATGTCCTCTATCTTTCAACTCCCTTACCACAATTGATACCGAATTTTCTGCCCCTCCTCCTCTTCTTAAAGAAGATACTACAAATAATATTTTTTTATTCTTTAGAACCATTTCATCATCCTCTTTATTTTTAGATATAATTCGAATAAGAAGAGAATTAACCTATTTGGAAGCAATAGTAAAAAATGCTTGAACAATATACTAAGATTACCTAGAAAACCAAATTTTACATTATAATTTGACTTTGCATTCTTTTGAATTTTAAGAACTGTCCTAATTGTTGTTTTTAATTTTTTATATTTAGTAGTAGATTCAGGATGAATTCTGTATTTTAGTAGATATTCATTTAGTACTCCGAATTTGGCATGATTTGCAAAGAACCTTAACCATAAATCGTAGTCTTGAGAAACTCTATACCTTTCATCATATGGACCATATTTAATAATTAAATCTCTTTTGAACATAACTGTAGGGTGAGCAAATGGAGATTCATATTTTATTGATCTTTTGATATTTGAAATATAGTCCCTTTTTCCCATATTAATTCCTTGAAAATTTATCATATCAATATTTGTTCCACAAACATCTAAATCATTTTTTTGTATGAAATTTAGTTGTTTTTCAAATCTGGTTTTAATTGAGATGTCATCGGCATCCATTCTTGCAATGTATTTGCCTTTTGCATATGTTAAACCAATGTTTAAAGCATGAGTGCAACCTGAATTTCTTTTAGTTTTGTAGAATTTTATTCTTTTATCTTGTTTTTTGTATTTTTGAATTATTGATTGAGATTTATCTTTTGAAGAGTCATCTATGATTATGAATTCGAAGTTTTTATATGTTTGATTTAGAATACTTTTTATTGCTTTTTCTAAAAATTTCCCAGAATTGTAAACTGGCATTACAACCGAGATTATAGGAGAATTATTTTCTTTTTTCATCCTTTAAATATGCAATCTCTCTAGTAAGTTTAGTAATCTCTTCTCGTTGTTTCTCCTTATTTGTATACAATAAAAAAATTATCAAATATGATACAAATATACTCAAATATACAACAAAATTAATTGCGGATTGTATTCCTAAAATATTCTCAATTATAGTTAAAATATTAGGATATAAGAAAACTGTGAAAACAAATCCATATGCTCCAACATAAAATAATTCTAAAATTATCGGCAATCTTTTGTTTGATTTAAATATCTTAAATAAGTATCCAAGAACAACTACACTCATTACTGTAAAAAAGATAGTTATAAATTCCATAGTATTTTAGATTGTATATACTTTATAAATATTTTTATTGTGTTTTTAATTTTATAATCTGAAAATAAATCTTAAAATCATTTTAAATCCATTAAATACGCTCTGACCACTATCAATTTTTCCTAATGAATGTGTTGAATAGATGATCTTTATTGGAATTTCCTTGTAAGATAGCTTGTTTTTATATATTTCACCAATTATTTCTGAGCAGAATTCATATCTATCAAATGAGATATTTATCTTATTGATTGCATTTCTAGAGAATACCTTAAAACCACTTTGAGAGTCTCTTACAAATAATCCGAATATTAAATATGTTATGAAACTTCCAGCAAAGTTTACTGCTCTTCTTTGAAAGGGCATATTTTTTAGAGAACCTACCATTCTAGAACCTATTACTACATCATATTTATTTGCATGTAATATAAGTTTTTTAATTTCTTTTGGTGAGTGTTGACCATCTGAATCTATGAATACAATATAGTCGTAATTATTTCGTTTTGCGTAGATTAATCCAGTATTTGTTGCTGCCCCAGCTCCCCTATTCACTACATGTTTTAAAACTGTTGCGCCAGCTTTTTTTGCAACATTAAAAGTATCATCTTTTGAACAATCATCAATTACTAGAATATTTTTATAACCTTCTTTCTTAATATCTTTTATCACATCAAAAATGACTTTTGCTTCATTATATGCAGGCATTGCAATTAAAATTTTGGATTGTTTCATATTTCCTATTTAGTTTTAAAAATTTGTTATTTATAAAAATAACTGCTTTACAACATTAGTTGCATATTGACCTGAACCTAAATCAAATGTGATGATTACTTTCTTTTTATTCTCATTTAAGTCATCATCAGATGTTTCTTGAATAGTTAAATCCTTAGGAAATATTCTAATATCTCTTTTTACATCAGTTAGTTTTAATTCAGGCATCGAAGGTAGTTTGAAATTTTCAAATGTTAAATTATCTTCTTGAATCATTTTTGATACAATTTCGAGAATTTTAGCATCTAGAGTTTCATTTGAGTTGAAATCTATTAATGAGAGTTCTTTATAATTCTCTAATAAATTTTCTTCCTTTAATTTTAATATTGTTTCATTGAATATATATGATTGATATGCGTTTATGTATAGAGTTCTAATTTTTTTGTGAATTCTTTTAAATCCTCCTGGAAAGTCATTTTTATGTTTTTTCAGATGCTGTAGAATTTTTTGTTCGTTTTCTAGATATCTAGGAGTGGCTTCAAGTACCTTGTCAATCATTTCTAAATCTTGAGATACTATTCCTTCCCAATTTTCTTTTACAGTTTTTACGAAGTTTATCATTAATTCTGATTGCGTCTTGTTTGGAAGTGAGGTTAGTATTTCTTTTACTGCCGATTGTAAATTATTTTGAAGGACATATCTTCCTACAATGTGTGAATTGTTTGCGTAACCAAATCTTTGTTCATCAAAGTAGTTTAGAACTCCATCTTTTTGTAAAGATATTAAGTTCTTTTTTGCTCTTTCTAAATCTTCATCTTCTAAGTCTCTTACAGTTATTGAAAATCTATTTCCGAGATTATCTCCTAAATTTATTCTTGATTTGAATTTATCGATGAATTCAAGTTTTAGATCTTCTTGGTTGTTAAAAAAATCTAAATTTGTTTGATAATTTTCTTCATTGATGCCATAAACTGATACTAATTGAGATGTTACTCCTACTTTGTCTTTTATTCCAGAAAAGTGTACTAATTTTTTAGATGTATTGAATGTTCTTGCAATTTTTTGAAGTGCATTCATTTGATTGTAGTTTGTTTTAGTTAGTTTAAAGTAATAATAAGGTTGTTTTCTTTCTTCATCTCTATCTTTGAAAATGTCTAAGTCAAAAATCTCATCTACAATAAAATCTTGAGGTATTTGTTTTAATTTCATAAGTAATTAGAATTAGTTTTAGTTTATAAAATGTCTTCATCAAACATGCTATAATGTCTTAAATTAGAGACAATTAAATGATCGAGAAATCTTAAGTTTAGAGATTTTGCAATATTATGTATTTTTTTGGTTATGTTTTTATCTTCTTGAGATGGAGTTATGTCTTGAGAAGGATGATTATGTATTAGAAAGAATCCTGATGCTGAATAAATTAAGCATTTTCTTATTATTTTTCTTGGCTCAATTATAGTATAGTTTATTGAACCTTCTCCTACGAATTCTTTTTTTATTACTTGATTTTTGGAATCAACAAATACGCACATAACTTTTTCTTCAGGCAGATTAGAAAAATCAGCTTTGACATATTCAAATACATCATTTGAAGAATTTAATTTCATATTCTTATCAAATCCTTTTTGTGAGAATCTTCTAGATATTTCAAATAGTGCGACGATTTGACATGCTTTTGCTTTACTAATGCCTCGAAATTCAAGAAGTTCATGATAAGTTTTCCTTGACACAAGATTAGTACTAAATTCTCTTAAGATTTCTCTTGAGAGGTCTAATACACTTTTACCTTTTATTCCTACTCTAAGTATTATAGCTAGAAGCTCTGCATCGCTAAGATGAAGAGGTCCTAAGTTTATCAGTTTTTCCCTTGGCATTTCATCTTCGAGTAGATCTTGAATTTGAGGCATTGAAATATTTAGAATTATTTTTTTTAAATAGTTTGTTTTGAAAGTTTATCCCAAAATTGAAAAGTTTATCCAGATTTATTGAAATGATGAAAAAAAATTGAGTATTTCCTTTGTGTTTACACAAAAATATTATAAACAGATTCTCTCTTTTTTTAATATGGATGATTTTTTCAAGGATATTAATTTCCCTTATTCTTCTTTAAGACTTGGACAAGATAAATTTATTTTAGATGTTTTCAAGACTATTTCTGCAAAAAAGAATATTTTGATTAGCGCGCCTACTGGCCTTGGTAAGACTGTTTCAGCACTTGCTCCAGCACTGCATTTTGCAAAGCAGAACAATTTAACTATTATTTATTTAACTTCTAGGCAGACTCAAGCAAATCAAGTTATTAAAACTATTAAGGATATCAATAATTTTGGAAGTAACAAAATTATTGGACAATCTTTAGATAAATCTAAAGATAGTATAAATCAAAAATCCAAAACTACTATTAGTTATGTTGGATTTATTGGAAAACGATCAATGTGTGTTCATGATGAAAGAGACTTATATCCTGCTTCAGATTTCAATGATTTTTGTAAGAAAATGAAAGAGAAGGGTAAGTGTAAGTATTTTAAAAATGTTAAAGATTCAGATAATGAAGATAAAATTAAAGCTATTTTAGATGAGAGTTCTAATAGTTTTATGGATGTCGAAGGATTTATTAATATTTCTCATGCGAGTCAATTTTGCCCTTATGAAGTTGCAGGACTTAAAGCTTTCAAAACTGATGTAATTATTTGTGATTATAATTATTTATTTGCAACAGGTATTAAAGAAAATTTTTTAGGTAAAATTGGAAGAGTAATTGAAGAGTGTATTGTTGTAGTTGATGAAGCTCATAATTTGCCTGATAGAGTTAGGAGTGCTTATTCTTATTCCCTTAATTCGCAAATGATTTCTGATGCTCTTAAAGAGATGGGAGATTTTGTTAAGACTTCAGAGTATGATAATTATATTTATTGTGTTCGTGATACTCTTGAAGAGACTGGACACAAGAGTTTAGGTGATGGAAATAATGAGGCAACAACTTCAAAAGAGAAGTTTATGGATTTATATTTATCCAAGGTTGGACAACTTGTAGGAAATTCGGAGATTATTGAAAAGTTGAAAGATATTGAAAGACTCGTTAAAGAAGATAGAGTTGTATCCCATATTGGTCGTCTTGCTAATTTTTTGGATAGATTTAAAGAACTTGATGAGGAGAATTTTATTAGACAAGTTGTTCGTGAAAAGAAAAAAGGTGTAGATAGTCTTAGTTTGAAAATAAGATGTATTGACCCTTCAAATCTTGCTTCAGATATTGTGAATCATACTTATTCTACTATTTTAATGTCTGGAACTCTTAGCCCTATTGAGATGTATAGAGATATTTTAGGTGTAGGAAATGCTTCTCTTCTAGAACTTGAGAGTCCATTTGCTAATAAGAATCAAAAGATGATTGTTCTTGAAGATGTGACTACTAAGTATAGTGCTAGGAGTTCAGATATGTTTAAAAAAATTTCAACTCATATTGAGAATTGTTTAAATGGTGCATCGGATCAGAATTCTATAGTTTTCTTTCCCAGTTATGATTTGATGGATAGAATTATTGAAAATATGAATATGAGTAGACTTTTTAGAAAAGTTTTAAGAGAACAAAGATATATGACAAAAGAAGAAAAAGAAGCTTTTGTTGATAAATTTAAATCTAAGGGTACTTTTGATGATAAGGCTAAAGTTTTATTTGCAGTGACTTCAGGTTCTTTTGCTGAAGGATTAGATTTACCTGAGGATATGCTTGAGATGGTTATTGTTGTTGGCTTGCCTTTAGGAGTTCCTGATTTGTATACTAATGCAGTTATTAGACATTATGATAAGAAGTTTCGTAAAGGACAATTATATGGTTATATTTATCCTGCTATGACTAAGATTATTCAAGCAGCTGGTCGTTGTATTAGAACTGAAGAAGATAGGGGAGTCGTCGTTTTAATGGATAATAGATTTTTATGGCCTCTTTACGCACAAGCTTTCCCGAAACATTGGAAGTTTGATAGAACTAAAGAATACAAATTGATGATTGGAAATTTTTTTGATAAATAAAATTAAATTTTCAAACTATATTGTCCTTTTTGATTATTAGGATCTTTTTTTAGAATGTATCTGTTTTGAACTTCTTCTTTGAATTGCTTAGTTATTTCTGGTTCTTGAAAATATTTTCCAAGAGTTCCTTTATTTGTGTAAGTTATAGGAAAATTCACAATTCTTGCTAATTTAGATGTTTCTTCAATGATTTTTTCAAGTTTAGTTTCATCTATTTGTGAATCAATATTTAATACTGCATTTAATCCTAATCTTACTGACATAAAAAATGTTAATTAATCTTAATTTATAATATTTGTTGAATTAATATTAATTTTAATTACTTAGCAATTTACTAATCAATACTTTTAAAAGTATTTAATTTTAAATTATTTTAGAAATGGTTAATATGAATGATTTTTTTAATAAGAAATATAATTATGCAGTTATTGGAGCTTCAAATAATAAAGAAAAATATGGCTTTAAGATTGTTAAAGCTTTACATGATAATGGTTTTAAGGTTATTCCTATTAATCCTAGAGAATATAAGGTTTATGATTTACAATGTTACCCTTCACTTTTTGAAGTTAAAGAGATTATAGATGTTGTAGATTTTGTAGTGCCCCCTAAAGTTACTCTTAAAATTTTAGAAATTCTGAAAGAATCAAATATTAGAAAGGTATGGTTTCAACCTGGATCGTTTAATGATGATTGTATTAAATTTTGTATTAAGAATAAAATTAGTTATATGAAAGATTTTTGTTTATATTCACAAGCTTTGAAAGAATCTGAATGATTAATTTTAATAAGTAGTTTTAAATAGAATATCTAGTTCTATTTATATATGATTGAATTCTATAAAAATACTATAACTAATAAAAAATTACAAAAGTATGATGAATTCTCAAAAGGTTCTTGGATATATGTAGTTAAACCTT
Organism: Candidatus Woesearchaeota archaeon; assembly: GCA_027858315.1. Taxonomy (NCBI): domain Archaea; kingdom Nanobdellati; phylum Candidatus Woesearchaeota; species Candidatus Woesearchaeota archaeon. Next base: position 23,341 of record JAQICV010000037.1, on the reverse strand, counting down.
CAAAACATGAATTGAATGAATTAAGTGAAAAGTACCAACTTGATATTGAATTATTAGAAGAGTGTTTAGATGAGAATGAACTTCCAAGAGTAGATTATGATATTCATGATAATTCATATATATATTCTAAATATGTAGATATCTTTGATCTTAAACTCTACACTATGCTAACAATTATTGGGAAAAATTTTATTATGACTATTCTTCCTAAAGAAAAGAAAATTTTAAAAGAAATTTTTGATGAGAAAGTAAATATTATTACAACTCAAAAAATTCGAACACTCTTATATATCTTGGAGATATTGATAAATAATACACAAGATTCTGTTTTAAAAATTGTTAAAGAAGTAAATAAAATTAAAAATGCAAGAAAAGAAATTAGACAAAAAGACTTAGAAAATTTATTAAGATATGAAGAATTTTTAAGTGAACTTATTTCTAATTATAATTATTCGAATAATTTATTCTTTAAAATACCTAAAAAGTTTAAATTATTTCAAGAAGATAGTATGCTTCTTAAAGATCTCATAGTTGAAACAGAAGAAGGTATGCACATTTGTAAGAATTCACTTAAGTCTATTACAAATATTAGAAGTTTTTATTCAAGTATACTTTCAAATAGATTAAATAAAAATATTACATTTCTTACTATTGCAACAATTTTATTAAATATTCCTGCAGTAATTGGTTCTTTGTATGGTATGAATGTGAATATTCCACTTTCACAAAATCCATTTATCTTTTATTATATATTATTATTAATGTTTGTTATTATTGTTAGTTTTCTTTATTTATTTAAAAAAATGGGAGTTTTCAAATATTAAATTGTCTATATTTATTTCCATAAAAAACTTTAGAAATCGTAAGCTTTATAAATACCCCTTTATAAACCATTTATAAGTAAAACAAATTTATTAAAAAAATGGCAATGATGATAGTAACATATAGAGTAATGCCTGAAGACGGCGAAGTAGAGTATTCTCAATTAGAGAAAGTGACTAAAGAAACAGTTTTGGCATATGATGAATCAGTTAAAATTAACTCAGTTGAAGAACATGAAGTTGGTTTTGGTTTGAAAGCTGTTAAAATTAATTTAAGCGTAAATGAAAATTGTGGTTCTGAAGCATTAGAAGAACAATTAAAAGAGCTTGAAGAGATTGGTGATGTTATTGTTGAAGCAATGAGTAGAGCATTTGGGTAAAACAAAAAAATGAGCGAACTAAATACGAAAATTGTAAATGTTGTGATTTCAACTTCTCTAGATCACAAAATTCCTTTAGAGAGATTAATTATGGATCTGCCAAACACAGAGTATAATCCTGAACAATTCCCAGGATTAATTATGAAAATTAGAGAGCCTAAGGCCTCTTTTCTAATTTTTTCATCAGGTAAAGTTGTATGTACAGGAACTAAGTCACTTGAAGAAGTTGAATTAGCTATCCAAAAATTAATTGAATATATGAAGAAAGTTGATATTACTATTACAATTAAACCTAAAGTTAGGGTTGAAAATATTGTAGCATCTTCAGATATTAACATGAAACTTGATTTAAATGAGATTGCAATTAAATTAACTAATGTAGAGTATGAACCTGAACAATTCCCAGGTTTAGTATTTAAAATTCATGATGAGACTGGAGCAACATTTTTAATTTTTGGAAACGGAAAGATTGTTTGTACTGGTACTAAATCCGATAAAGATGTACATATTGCAATTAAGAACTTGTTAATTATTCTTAAGAAGCATGATGTGAAGAATTACAAAGAAATAGAAGAAGCCAAATAAAATATATATTTTTTCTTTAATTTTATAAATAACTTTATAAAGTATTTTTTTCTAAGATAATTATGGAAAATAAAGCCGAAGGCCTATTTAATAAACTAATTATTGGACTTGCAAATGCAATTAATGAATATGAATCTTCAAAAACAAATACATATTTAATTACATTTACTCCAATAAGAGACATTTTAAGTCGTTTATTTACAAATGAAGAGAGAGTGTTTTTCAAAAATCCAAATGTATACATAAATGTAAATGAAATTAAACCTTATTTTGAAGAATATCTAAAATTGTTAAAATTTCATTTACAATTTTGTGATGAATTAACTAAAAAACCTAATGATATAGATTCTCAAAAATACTTAATAGAACTAAGAAATTTATATAGAGATTTCTTTGAAAAGATTCCTGAAGACTTAAAATATACATTTAAAGATAATCTTCAGTATATTATGAAATTAGGTTAAGTGTTTTTTCTTTAATTTTATAAATAACTTTTAATTATTTCTATTATGGCTTGCACTAGATGTATTGAGAACCCCGTATTTAAATTACCTAATAAGACATTGTGTAAACTCTGTTTCATCAAGTATTTTGAAGGCAAAGTTTTCAAAACTATGCGAAAATTTGAACTTTTTGATGTTAATGATAAATTAGTTGTTGCAGTTTCTGGCGGAAAAGATTCAATTACTGTTTTGTATCTTACACATAAATATTTATCTAAAGTAAATTTGCAAAAAAATATTACTGCATTAGCAATTGATGAGGGTATTGCAGATTATAGAGAACATACTCTTGAATTTCTAAAAGATTTTTGTTCTAATTTGGGTGTTGAATTACATATCAATTCATATAAAGAACAATTCGGATTAACTGTTGATGAGAGTGTTAAAAAATTAGAAAATACAAATATTTCTCCTTGCAATACTTGTGGAACTTTTAGAAGAACAGCACTTAATACTGGAGCTCGTGAATTAGGAGCAACAAAAGTTGTTACAGGACATAATTTAGATGATGAGGCGCAATCTATTCTACTTAATATTTTTAAGAATAATTTTAAGATTTTGACTCGTTTAGGACCCCATAACGGGGTTGTTTCAGATGATAAATTTATTCCTAGAGTTAAACCACTATACTTAATGTCTGAGAAGGAGATTCGATTATATACTGTTCTTAAAGGTTTTGATGTTGGTTATGATGAGTGTCCTTATGCGAGAGGTTCTTTTAGAGCAAATATCGGTGAAATGATTAATAAGTTAGAAGATGAACATAAAGGAGTTAAGTCTTCAGCAGTTAAATTCTATCTTGAAGTACAAGACAAGCTAAAGGAGAAATTCATTGATGAGGAAGGCTCTGGAGTCTCTTATTGTAGTAAATGTAGTGAGCCTTCACAAAGAAAAGTTTGTAATACTTGCGAGATGCAAGAGAAAATTTTGAAATTATAAAATCTCATCAATATTTTTAGATATTTTGTTGTATAGTTCTATGAACCCATTTGTTTCTATTTCAATGTAGTTTAATATTTTATTGTATTCTTTATTCTCGTAATATCCAGCAATTACGCTTCCATCTTCTTCTTTTGATGAAATTGATGAGAGTGATGCGCCTACAAATTCACCTCTTTTTATTATTGCTAAGAATTTTAAATCCACTTGAGGATATTTCTCAAGATAGTGGCCTACATCAAATGTTTCTAGATTGTATTTTTTGAATTTTACTGATAGAAATTTCCACTCATATAATAAATTGAATCCTACTGGAATGAATTGCCAAGGATTTCTTGTAAAGAACCATTTATGTATGAATTTTACTATCTCTTCTTCACCATCTTCCCATTCTTTTAGAATTTGTAATTTTCCTATCTTTTCTCCAGTTTTTAAATCAAATTTCTGGAATTGAATTGTTATAATCTTATCCGTTTCAGGGTTTGGGAATTCACCAGGAGAATAAGTTTCTATATCAAAATAATGTCCTTGCATAAATGATAATAAAGAAAAGAATTAATAAAAGTTTTGATTTATAGAACTGCTTGAGTCTCTTTTCTTAAAAAGAATATTGCAACTATTCCTGCAATTAAATCAGATATAGGAAATGCAAACCAAATTCCAGCTAGACCAAAATAATATGAAAAAATGATTACTAAAGGAATAAATAGTATTACTTGCCTTAGTAGAGATATTAATAATGCTGGTTTTACTTTACCTAGTGATTGATATACTCCTCCTGCGATTAAATATATTCCAACAATTGGAAATACCAAGAATACAGTTCTCAGTATTGATGCAGTAGCCTCTAGTAGTTGAATATCTGATGTAAAAAGTGATGCTACAAAATTTGGGAATAACATTATTATACTAAATGAAAATAATCCAACTAAAGAGACTGAATATGATGAAAGTTTAATTGCTTCAATAACTCTTTGAGGTTTTTTAGCTCCATGATTATATCCTACAATTGGCTGCATTCCCAAAACCATTCCAAACATAGGCATTACTAAAAACATCATAACTCTAGTAATAATTCCATATGCTGCAATAGTTGTATTTGTTCCATATATTACTAATAAGTTATTTACTACTAGAATCATTATAGCCATAGATACTTGACGAGCAAATGAAGATAATCCAATTGCAATTGTCTCTGAGATTATAATCTTATTGAATTTTAAATCTTTAAATGAAAGTTTAATACTATTATAATCACTAAAATAATAAATAATTACTCCTAGACTTGAAAACAAATATGAAATAATAGTACCATATGCTGCACCTTTCATTCCCATATCCAATCCAAATATAAAAATAGGTGTTATAATAATGTTTGCAAGAGCTGATGAGAGCATAACTCCCATTGAGATTTTTGCATGACCTTGAGCTCTAATTATATTATTTGCTGACATTGCAAACATCAAAAAAAATATACCATAAAATAATATTTGTAGATAATCTTTTGCATATGGAAATATGTCTGGAGTTGCTCCAAAGAAATATAGCATTGGGTCGATAAAATAATTTCCTAATATTATGAAGAAAAGACTTGTTAGAAACATTATTGATATATAATTACCTATAGTTTGCTTAGCCTTTTCTAAATCATTTGACCCAAGAGCCCTTGATACTATTGAAGACACTCCTACTCCAAACATCTGAGCAATTGCCATTAAAAACATTATAATAGGAAATCCAATAGTGATTCCTGCTATTCCTAATGAACCTATACCTCGACTAACATATATTGTATCTACAATTTGAAAAAGACTCATTACAACCATTGCAACTACAGAAGGCATTGAGAGTTTAAATAAAAGTTTTGATACTTTTTCTTTTCCTAAAAAACTTGATTCATTTTTCACTATATTATAAATTATGGATTTTGATATATAAAGTTTTTTGATTGAAGTTCGAATAACAAACCCTATATTTATAAATATAAAGTAGCTAGTATTTATAGAGCTTAATTCTTTCATAGAATTTATAACAAAAATGACACAAAGTAAAGAACATAGTTCTGCTTTGTCTAGAAATTCTAAGGGAATTTCTTCATTTTTATACATAGTAGGAAAATGACAACTAAAAATATTATTGTAAAAGGAGCTAGAGAACACAATTTGAAGAATATCAATATAGAATTTCCAAGAGATAAATTCATTGTAATTACAGGAATTTCAGGATCAGGAAAATCAACACTTGCATTTGATACAATTTATGCTGAAGGACAAAGACGATATGTTGAATCTTTGAGTGCTTATGCAAGACAATTTTTAGGACTTATGAAAAAACCAGATTTAGATAGTATTGAAGGTTTAAGTCCTGCTATTTCTATTGAACAGAAAACTACTTCGAAAAATCCGCGTTCAACTGTTGGAACAGTAACTGAAATTTATGATTATTTAAGACTCCTTTTTGCAAGAGTTGGAACTTCTTATTGTCCAAAGTGTAATAGCTCAATTAAACCACAAAGTGCTGAGAATATTGTTAATTTAGTTCTTTCTGATATAGGTAAAAAGATTATAATTTTATCTCCAATTGTTCGTGGTCTTAAAGGAACTTATGAGAAAGTTTTTGATGATTTAAAAAAAGAAGGATTTTCTAGAGTTAGAGTTGATGGGTCAATTTATGATTTAGATTCAGTTAAAGATGAAGTGAAACTTGTTAGATATGAAAAACACTACATCGAAGCTGTCGTTGATAGAATTATTGTTAGTGATGATGAAAGACAAAGGATTACTGATAGTGTTGAACAGGCACTAAAATTTGGTAAAGGAACTGTAGTTATTTTAGATATTGAAGAAGAAGAAAAATTAAAAGTAAGTAATAAGTCTGCAAAGAAAGAATTACAAAGAGGTTTTGGAGAAACTCTATACTCAACTTTTGGAGCTTGCCCTAATCATCCTGAAGTTGTTTTTGAAGAACTTGAGCCAAGACATTTTTCATTCAATTCGCCTTTTGGTGCTTGCCCTACTTGTTTAGGTTTAGGTCAACAAATGGAAATCTCTGCAGACCTTGTTATTCCTGATAAATCATTGAATATAATGGAGAACGCGATTTCAGTTTATGGTAAGATGGATTTATCATGGAGAGCTCAACAACTTGCAGTAGTTGGTAAAAAATTTAAATTTGATGTTTGGACTCCTATTGAAAATTTTTCTGAAAAGCAACTAGAAATATTGCTTTATGGAACAGATGAACCAATTAACGGAACATGGTCTAATGGAGCCAATATGGATATGGAGAAAGGTTGGGAAGGAATCATACCTCAAACTAATCGTTTATACAAACAAACGGATTCAGATTGGAGAAAGGTTGCTATTGAAAAATTTATGATCTCATCAGGATGCCCTACTTGCTTAGGCAAGAGATTAAAAGATACAATTTTGAGTGTTAAAGTTAGTGATAAATCTATTATTGGAATTACTGACTTGAGTATTAAAAATGCTGTAGAATTTTTCTTAAATCTTGAATCAACGCTTAGTGATAAAGAAAAATTTATTGCAAAACAAATTCTAAAAGAAATTAATGAGAGATTATCATTTTTATTTAATGTTGGATTAGGTTATCTAACTTTGTCTAGAAGAGCGGGAACTTTATCAGGTGGAGAGGCTCAAAGAATTAGACTTGCAACACAAATTGGTTCTAATTTAATGGGAGTTTTGTATATTTTGGATGAGCCTTCAATTGGACTTCATCAAAGAGATAATGAAAAATTAATTGGAACTCTGCATAGACTTCGTGATGTTGGAAATACTTTAATTGTTGTTGAGCATGATGAAGAAACTATTAGAGCAGCAGATTATGTTATAGATATTGGTCCAGGAGCAGGAGTTCATGGAGGCCATATTGTTGCAGCAGGAACGCCTAATGAAATTGCTAAAAATCCTAAGAGTTTAACTGGAGAGTATTTATCAGGAAAGAAGAAGATTGCTGTTCCTGAAAGACTAAGAGAAATTAAAGATTACATTGAAATTTATGGAGCTAAAGAGAATAATTTGAAAAATGTTGATGTTAAATTACCTACCAAGATTCTGTGTTCAATTACAGGAGTTTCTGGGTCAGGAAAATCTAGTTTAATTACTCAAACTTTAATGCCTGCTTTAAAGAAACATTTTGGGCAAGTTTATGAGAATATGGGAGAACATGAGAAAATAATTGTTCCTGAAGATGCTCAAAATATTATTGTAATTGATCAGTCCCCAATTGGGAAAACTCCAAGGTCTAATCCTGCTACTTATGTTAAAGTGTTTGATGATATTAGAACTATATTCTCCAATTTAAAAGAATCTAAAGCTCGAGGATACAAACAAGGAAGGTTCTCTTTTAATGTTAAAGGTGGTAGATGTGAGACTTGCTCTGGAGATGGTATGATTAAAATTGAGATGAATTTCTTGCCAGATGTTTATGTTGAGTGTGAGACTTGCAGAGGTAAGAGATATAATAAAGACACTCTTGAAATTTTATATAAAGGGAAAAATATTGCTGAGATTTTAGATATGGATGTTGAGACAGCTCTTCCTTTTTTTGAGAATCATTCTTCGATTAATAGAAAAATTCAAACTCTATTTGATGTTGGATTAGGTTATATTAAATTAGGTCAAGCATCAACTACTTTATCCGGTGGTGAATCTCAAAGAATTAAACTTACAAAAGAACTTGCGAAATTCAAGAAAGGTCATACAATTTATATCTTGGATGAACCTACAACTGGGCTTCATTTTGAAGATGTAAATAAATTAATTGGAGTTATTAATAGGCTTGTTGATAAGGGAAATTCTATTTACATAATAGAACATAATTTAGATGTTATTAAGTGCTCAGATTATGTTATAGATTTGGGGTATGAAGGAGGAGATGGAGGAGGAGAAATTATTGCAATTGGTACTCCAAAAGAAATCACTAAGAATAAGAAATCTCATACAGGGAAATTCTTGAAAGAAATGTTTTAATTAATTTTATTAAAGTAAAAATTAATTTAATTTATTTAATTCTTCTACATATTTCTCGATTTCTGGTAAATAATCATTTTCAGGATTTACATCAGGATATAAATAAGTTCTTAATCCATGATAGAATCCAGAAGATACAAATACGAAAGTTTCCTTTTCGCCTTCTTTTAAATCTAATTTAGGTTTACTAAATAACATTTCAATCTCATCTCCTCTAACTGTATGAGCATACATATTATCTTTATTTAATAAATTAAATAACACATTACCATCTTTTGAATGTTCTGCTTTAATTAATGATAATTCTTCTTGAACAAAAGGTTTTTCATCAACAATCATCATTTGAACTGAATCTAAATTATGAGATTGAGTAAATAATAATTTCATACTTAGTTTATCATTTTGAGCTTCATCAATTATGTCACCAATATATAAATAGTGATTAGATTCAATTGTTCTTGGATGAATATCTTTTAATATCTCATATTCACCATTACCTAAATCAAACATAGTTCTAATTGAAGCTTCAGAATATGCTTCTAGAGGTTCTAATTGATTTTTCATAGGTACATGACCCCAACTATTTATGATTAAGTAAACTTCTTTATCTTTTAATTCTGAAATATCTAATTCAATTTCAATTTCATTACCAGCATCTACTGAGATGAATTTAGAATCAGTTTCTATAATTTCCTCAAAACAAGTTTCTTCATTGAGATTACAGGATAAAATTTTATTTTCTAATAATTCTTCGTCTACAATTTTAATACTATTCTCTTCATGATCAATTATTAGTTCTGCATTTTCATTATAAATTGTTCTTAATAATTTAACTTCATCAATATGAGACTCTTCGGGTTCAATTTCTTTTAATAATAATTTTACTCCTTCATCTTCAATTGTTGGATTTAATCTCATTTCATAGTAATCAGTTAAAGTGTATACTTGTTTATCTCCTGAATCTTCTTCATACCAAGATTTTGAGTTTTCATAATATTGATCAAAATATGTAGATAATACATCATTCTCAATATAATAATCATTATTTACTCCACTAAATAAATATGGCGTTGAACCTTCTTCCTTACAAATTGGAATGCCATGATCATAAAGACAAAAAGTTGGAGAACAATCTTTAATCATTTCTTCTTTTACCCCACAACTATCATACCAATAAATATCATTCATAACAGATAATCCGCCACTACATGCTCTATAATCATGACTTACACAACAAGATTGAGTATTACAACTAGTAGTTCCCAATCTTGTTGCACCATCAACATAAGGACAAGAAGAACCACCAAGAGAAGCAGGTGTAGTGATTGAGTAAACTTGTTCTTTTACTCCTCCTCCACAACTTACACTACAAGTGCTAGTATCACTCCAAGAACCTACACAATTTACAATAGGTAAACAACTACCACCACTACAATAATTGCCACTATTACAATCTTGAGTTTCAGCAACATTAGAACTTGTTTGACCACAGCCAGAAGCAGAACAAGTTGCACTAAATTCTATATTTGTTCTAGCTTTGGTATCCCAATCAATACAACTATTCCAACTACCTAGAATAGTTGTAGGAGTAACGCAAGTTTCAACAAAATAATTAGTCCCACCATCACATGCTCCACTACCACATAAATTGATTTCTTCATAACGATTTAAACCACTACAATAGTAATGATCATCATCACTACAATCAAAGTTTGTTGAACTGACACTTGAACCAGAATTATAATAATCAACTAAATCAGTTCCACTAGTACATGAATCACTATGAAGAACAAAAGTACAAGAACTACCAGAACATGTAATAAAATCAGTTACTGTACCTGGAATAAATTTGTCAATTCCACTCTCAGTATCAGTACTTAGTCTTGTACTACAATCTTCACTAGATAATACACTATAATCACAAAAACCCGTTTTTGAACCAGTTATGTCACAAAAATAATCACGGTTTTCTCTTATATCACCATTACAATAGTTCCCATCAACTAGACAATTAGCCTGAGAATTCTCATAAACTCCTTGGCCAAGCGTATAAATATTTCCATTTTCATCAAAGGATGAAACATCTATTCCTAAATTGGATTTGATTATTAAACTATTAGTTGAAATAGGAAGACTACCTAAATCTTGTGAAAATGAATTAAAATTACTAGTTACACTATTAAAAAATGCTGAACCAACTTTGAAACTTTCTTCACTATTTGCATTGTTTAAAATATGATCTTGACCTTCAAAATAAATATCACCATTGTTATCAACAATAAACACATCATTACCTGAACTATCAGTTACTACAAACCAAGGTTCTAATATATTTACATTACAGACATCGAAACTAAAAACTAGACTTATATTTAATAATAAAATTAATAATAATGAAAATTTTATTTAAGACATTCATTTTTTATCACCTCATTTAAAATACTATTACAAAAACTTAAATCATCTTTATTATAACGACTAGCAATATAATAATTGTCTCTGCAAAAATTTATTGTTTCAAGATTTTCAAATTCTTCACAAATCTGAATATCATCTTCTAAAACAGCTCGTTGTTTTATATCAGAAATTTTAATGGAGGCAGAACAACCTGCGCTTTGATCTTCATCATCAATATTAAAACATAGTTGTTCATCCATTTTATAACGAGCCTTGTCAAAATAACAAGCATCATCATTACATTCAATTAATTCTAATTTACAACTCTCGATTAGATTCTTTTCTACAACATAATCACAATTTGAAACATCATTGCTTGCTATTGCTTCTTGAAAAGTTAATTCTTTTTCAATATTATTTGAATCAAATTCAACTTCTTTAATGTTATTTAATTGATTAGAATTAAATATTAAAAAAATTAGAAAAAATATACTAATAATGACAATTAAAATTATCAATATTAATTCTTTCTTATCAATTGAATTATCCATTCTAACCTAGTTGAATTACAACATTACCATTCCCATTACTACTTTTAATTGTAGTAACAGTAATTTCATCATCAAAATCAACTGGATTGATGAATTGATAATCAGTAGGCGCTTCGTCTTGATCTAAACCAAAGATTCCTCCTCGAATATCTTCTGCTCTATGCCAAACACCATTTACATCTGCATATAAAAACATACTCATAAATAGTATGATGAATAAACTTATTATTGCTAATATTGATTTATTTTTAGATTTCATAGTCATTTACAAAGTAAAATACTTATAATGATTTGTTACTATATTTATTTCTAAATTAATAAAGTTAATTTTATAATAAACCTAAATATTAAAAAATTAATTTGAATTTTTCAATGTTTTTTTGGAATTTTTAATATGAAATTTTTTCCTCAATTTACTAAAGATTAATATATAAAATGGGCTAAGTAAAAGAGTTAATGAAATAATTGAAATTGTCATATCATATGAAAAATCACTAATGATTCCTGCACTAATTCCTAATGCTGCAAGAACAAAACTAAATTCTCCTATCTGAGACAATAATACTCCTCCATACATGCTCTCAATTTTAGTATTTCCTAGAGCTCTTAGAACAATATAATTAATTAAGGTATTAATGAAAAATGCGATAAATACAATAATCATAATTGTTTTATAGTTTGTTTTAATAAAATCTAAATTTAAAAGCATTCCAATAGATATAAAGAATATGGCAACAAATACTACATAAAATGGTTCTAAACTCTCTTTAACCCATTTAGTTTCTTTAGATACTGAGATAACTATTCCTGCAATAAAAGCACCAAGAGCAACTGAGAGTCCGAATAAGCCAGTAATTAAAGCAAAACCAAAACAAAGAATAAATGATGCAAATATCTCCATTTCCTTATCATCCTTAATATATTTTAAAAATTTTAAATTTATCTTACCTACTTTAATCAAGTATGCTAAGAACCCTATAATTAATATTCCTCCAATTATCTGAAGCATTATCTCTTTATATGAAACTTCGGTACCACCTAAAAAACCCAATATAATAATCATTGGAACTATAATAATATCTTGAAATAAAAGTATACTAATCACATGCTTTGAAATTTTCGAGTTTTTCTCTTTTAAATCTCCTAAGATTTTTAATACTACAGCAGTACTTGAAAGACTAATTATAAATCCTAATAAGATTATACGATTTATTGGCCAACTAAAGAAATGTCCAACTCCATACATGATTAAAACACTTCCTCCTACTTGAATTAAAGTTCCAACTAGAGCATATTTCCATGAATCGATTATATCTTTTAAAGAAATTTCCATACCTACAAAAAACAATAGAATAACTACACCCATTGAACCTAAAAGAGAAATTATTTCAACATCAGTTACAACTTTAAGGCCATAAGGGCCTATAATTAAACCTGCTAAAATATATCCTATTACATAAGGTAATTTTAATAATTTTAATAAGAATCCCATTATCAAAATAATTAGTGTTATTTCTACCAATAAGGGTAAAATTGGATCAATACCTACCATAAATATTTAAGACTAAAGAAGGATTATAAATCTTTCTGAAATAATATTCTTTCATAGTATTTGTAAAGCGATAAATAAGATTTAAAAAGAATAGATGATTAAGTACTCTATGTTTACAGGATTAAAAAATAAAATATCTAAGTTTTTTAGTAAGAGATCATTTGGTTCAGTCTATTTAAGAGTTTTTTTTTTAATTATATTATTATTATTTAGAGTTTATTATGAACCTTTCATCATAAATGATATTCTTTTTTATAAAATTGTAGATGTGATTTTTTATTATATTTTATTAAACCTTATATTTAATATGAGTAGATTAACAATTATTTACTTATATTTAAGAAGGAATAAATTATCACAAGATCATTCTGACAATTTTACATTAGGAATCAATAGCATTTCATTCTTTTTGAATCATTTCATATTTGTACTGATATTCATTAATACTTTTGTTATAAATTTGAAAGACTTACTTACAACAATAAGTTTAGTAGCAGTAGCCTTTGTTTTGATATTTAAAGATTATATCTCTAACTTTATGAATGGTATTTTAATTATGTTTTCAGATGAGGTTAGATTGAAAGATTATATTAAGATTGGTGATTTTAAAGGAAAAGTTAGTAATCTTACTTTTAAGAATATTGAATTAAAAACTGATAATGGTGATTATGTTTATATTCCAAATACTATTGTTATATCTAGAGAGATTATTAATTATACTAAAGGTTCTATTAAAAACATTAAATTTGATGTAAATCTACCATTAGAGAGATTTTCGAATTATCAAAAAAATAAAGAGAAAATATTGGAGAGTATTTATAATGAATTTAAGGACTTGATAAGCAACAATTCTTCAATTAAAATGAAGATTGATAAAACTGATAACGAAAACTTCACATTAGCATTTGATATTTTGGTTACAAAATACAACTATAAGATAGAAGAATCAATTAAGAACTATGTTTTTGAAAATTTACTTGCAATTAAGAAAGACTAAATTTTATAAAAAACCTAAATCTTAATTATTTATGATAAAACTTGCAACTCTTATTTATGTTAAAAAAAATAATCAAACTTTGATGATGCATAGAAATAAGAAAGAGAATGATATGCATGAAGGAATGTATAATGGTTTGGGAGGGAAATTTGATGAAGGAGAGAGTCCTGAAGAATGCGCTAAAAGAGAACTTTTTGAAGAATCAGGACTTGTTGTTAAATCAATAAAATTAAAAGGTTTTCTTACTTTTCCAAATTGCTTTGGTGGAGGAAATGATTGGTATGTTTTTGTATATATTGTTGATAAATTCGATGGTGAATTGATTAAAAATAGTCGTGAAGGAGAATTAGAATGGATAGATGATGACAAATTATTAGACTTGCCTTTAAATGAAGGAGATTATATTTTTATGAAATGGTTTGAAAAGCCAGAAATTTTTTCTTCAAAATTTAATTATGATGGAAAAAAGTTAATAGATTATGAAGTTGAGTTTTACTAAAGTTAATTGAATAAATCTGTTAGCACAAGTTTGTTCTAAGGAATGTTTATTAAGGTTAAACTTTCAAAAATTTTATGGAACTAGATTTTGTTGAAATAGTTTTATCAAAGGAAATCAATAAAAAACCTAGAGATACTATTTTTTATCAAAATCTAAAGAATTTAAGAGAAATTGTTGAATTGAGTGAAGATATTTCATCTAGCCTGCTAGCTTTTAGAAGCAGAGGATATGATAAAGCTCAATTTGAAAATGAAATTAGATTAGAATATGCATTAAGACTACAGCCACTAGTTGAAGCAATTTTGACTGAATTTCAATCAAATTATGATTTTTATTCGAATTTCGAGATATCTACAGATACATTTAAAGAAACATTAGATATTCTAATTGAGAGTACAATTGAGAAAGAAAAAAAGATTATTGAATACCAAATAAGTAAAAGAGCCAAGAAACATTTTGAAACTATAAGATACCAAGCAGGAGAAGAGATAGCCCAAAAAGAATTACAAAAAGATGTTATAAGGGGTCAAATCTTATTAAAAAGCTTGAAGAATAAAATCATTGACAATATTTATGATACTTATATTGTTTGTTACCAAAAAAAGAAAATTAGTGTATATGAGTCTTAATTACATTTATAAAAAACAATAACTAATTCTTTCTATGTTAAAAGAGAAACTTAAGTCTTTACCTAAGAATCCAGGAGTTTATTTATTTAAAGATAAATTTGAACATATTATTTATATTGGTAAAGCTAAGAATCTTAAAAATAGAGTAAAGTCTTATTTTAGTTCAGACCACAAAAACTCACCCAAAACGCAGTTCCTTGTAAGGAATATTTATGATTTGGAATTTATTATTGTAGATAATGAACTTGAAGCACTTTTGCTTGAAAATAAACTAATTAAAAAGAATAAACCTAAATATAATATTAATTTGAAAGACTCGAAAACATATGCATATATTAAAATAACTGAAGATAATATACCTAAAATTATTAGCGCTAGAAAAGTTACTAAAAAAGGTATTTATTTTGGACCATATGTCGATGGAACTTCCAGAAGAGAACTAATAAGATTAGTCGTAGAAATTTTTGGTATGATTACTAATACTACTTATTCAACAAGATCTCAACTTAATTATGATATTGGACTTGCTCCTGCACCTTCAATTGATAAAGTTGATAGAGAAATATATCTAAAGCGATTAGAGGATGTAAAAAACTTTCTCAATGGAAATAATACATCTAAAGTCCTAAAACTCTTAAATAAAGAAATGCACGAAGCCATAAATGTGCAAAAATATGAGCTTGCTGCAGAGAAGAAGAGACATATTGAAGCAATTAATCATTTAAAGGAAAAACAGAATGTAGATTTAATTAAAGGATATGATCAGGATGTAATTGTAATGCTTCATAATTCAGATAGAGCAGTTATCGAACTTTTTAATATTTCAAAAGGAGTTATTTCTGGAAAGAAGACTTTTAGATTTGAGTATGATGAAGAATTATTTGAGAGTTTCATTAAGATGTACTATTCTCAAAATTCTGTACCTAAAGAAGTAATTATTAATACTGAGTTAGAAGATGTAAATTTATTTGAAGAATATTTAGCTAAGAATAGAGGTTCAAAAGTTACCATTAATTTTCCTCAAAAAGGTGACAAACTTAAACTTGTTAAACTTGTAGAAAAAAATGCAAAGTTAAATGTTTTAGAAAATAAAATTTTGAAAGACATTAAAGAGAAATTGAATTTACTAAAAATCCCTAAAGTTATTGAATGTTTTGATATGTCAAACCTAGGTAAAGATTTCCTTGTTGGTGCTATGGTTCAATTTGTTGATGGAAAACCTAATAAAACAGAGTATCGAAAATTTGAAATTAAAAGTTTTAGTGGGAAAAATGATGATTTTGCTTCAATGAAAGAAGTTGTTTATAGAAGGTATAAAAAATTGAAAGATAAAAATTTAACTTATCCTGATTTGATTATAATAGATGGAGGAAAAGGACAACTTAGTGCTTCAGTTGAGAGTTTGAAAGAACTTAAATTAATAATTCCAATTATTTCTCTTGCTAAAAAAGAAGAAGAAATTTTTATGCTTGGAAGAAATGATAGTTTAAAATTTGATAAAAATTCTGAGATGATGCTTTTTATTAGAAGTGTTAGAGATGAAGTTCATAGATTTGTTATTACTTATAATCGTAAGAAAAGGGAAATGAGACTTAGAGATGAGATGAATAAATAGACCTTACTTAAGTTTATAAAATACTTAATACTATCATAAACTAAATGCTCATAACAAAAAACCTAGACAAAGTTAGGACTAAAAACACTCTGTCTTCATTGGATGTAAAGATTAATGAATTTCTTAGAAAAGAACTAGGAGCGGATTTTAATAACGATAATCAAATTTTTAAAATACTTGCAGCAAATGGTCTTAGAAGAGACCCATTCAAATATAATTTTCGAGAATGGAATAAAATGACCAGTAATTTATCAGGAAATGATAAATTTGGTTTAATTGCTAAGTTCGTTTTTTTATCATATGGATTATCAGAAGGTATTGTTAATAAGAGAAATTCACCTAATTGGCTTTCAGAATTAGGTTTTAGTAGATATAGTTTATCTAAAAGTAAACTTGTACCAAATAATTTTAAAAAGAAAATCCTACATAAAGGCCTTAATAATTTACTTGAAGCAGATAAGTTTGGATTTTACAATCCAAGGAATGCAGAACTTATTTCACATATATGTTATAGTTTAGGAAAATCTAGTAAAGGTTATGAATACAAAAAAAACATTGAAAAATATACGAAAATTGAAGAAATAAATTCAATTATTGAAAAAATTGATGAAAAAAATTATAGAAAAATAATTCCACTTTTAAGATTAAAAAAACAATTTGGAGATAAGTCTGAATACAATAATACTAGAATTGGTAAATCTTACTTGAAATCAAATATCAAAAGTAAAAACAAAAGAGCTTTAACTTACCTTCTTAAAAGTTATAAAATGGGCAATGAACATCCAATTCATTTAAGTTTAGTTGGTAGAAGCTATTTCAAAATAGGAGATTTCAAAAATTCTTCTAAATTTTTAAAAAAGGCAATAGAAAGTGGTGATAATAGTAAAGAGACTTATATTAGATGTTCTATGTGTGCTAATAAATTAGGAAATATCGAAGACGAGATTAAATATCTTGAAAAGGGCGTATTAGAACTTGCTAATACTTCTAGAGGTAAATATAAACAAAAAGACCTAACCATTTTTACTCGTAGCATATGTGATGCATATAATTCTATTGAAAAACATTCACAAGTAAGTAATGTAGATTTATTCGAAGATAGGTTATCTGAAATAGAAAATAAAATTAATCATTATTTGGAAAATAGAATAGATTATGATATTGTTTTTAAACATGATATTGAAGAATCAAAGTAATTCCCCAATTTCAGAATTATTAATCTTTCTTTAAAAAAATGTAATATAATTAATTAAGATCTAAATCATCATCTGAATCATCATCTGAGTCTTCATCTGAATCTTCGTCTGAATCTTCGTCTGAATCATCATCATCTGAGTCTTCTTCTTCGTCTTCATTAATTCTATCTCTATCCCTATCAAATATCCCGCTTCCACGATTATTATCTTGAGAGTCTCTATCTCTATATTCGTTAGAGTCATCATCTGAGTCTTCGTCTGAATCATCATCAGATTCATCTTCATCAGATTTGACATCTAAAACCATTTCAATTTCATCTTTAGATAAATCAGTTCTTGACATTATTTCATCAATTACTTCATCTAAATCTGTTGTAGGTAATCTGAATTTAGTTTTGAAATCATCTGATTCAATTTCAACTTTTGCGAAACCATGTTCAAATTCTACTTCAATTTCTAATTCGTCTGAATCTTCAAAGGAGTAACTACTTCTTTCTTCATATTTGACTCTTAGTTCATCCTTTTTAGCTTCAACTTTAACTTTCAAATCACTTTCTTTATCTTTTAGATCTACTTTTATTTTAGCTTTATCTTCTCTAAATTTAAGTAAAGTGTTTATTTTTTCATCGTCACTTAAAGCACTAAATCTTTTTACAATTTCAGATACAGCATCTCCAACATTCATATTACCGTCCTCTACTTGAGCTACAATGTCTGAACCATCAATACCTAGTCTACTAAGTACTTCATTTACTCTTTCTGCATTGTATTGTATTTTTAGAGCTTCAATTTCAGAGTTATCATCATAAGATACTCTTTCTCTTTCTCTTACTTCAATTCTTGCTCTAGTTGAGGCTTTACTTTGTTCATCTAAATCCGAAATTTCTTCTCTAAATTGTTTAATTAAATCAATAGCTTCATCTTTAATGGCAACAAATTCTTGAGCTAAAATGTCTGCAGATTGATTTAGATCTAATGAATCTATTTCAACTAATAAACTATCTAATTGAGCAACTATATCTTCTAAATTACTTAGATTTATTTGAGTTGAATTACTATCATCTAATTCTACAATTATTAATTGTGCATCTTCTACTTTATCTTCAATTGTATCTTTTAATTGAAGTAGTCTAACTTTTGCACCTATATCACTTGATAATATAATCAAATCATTATCTGAATCTTCAACTTCAGTTTCATCTTCTAATTCTTCTTCATATTCAGTTTCATTTATTGAAGAATCTAAAGAGTCATTAAAAATACCTTCATCATCAGAATTATCTAATGAATCATTTACACCTGTTAAATTATCATCTGCTGAAAATACAGCTGCAGGAACTACAGCAAATACCAACATAAATGATACCAGGATTGCTCTAAACATTTTTATTGTATCCATTTTAATCACCTTTCGAATCACTATTCGAATATTTAATTCTGGTTGGAACTATATATAAAGATTCTCCGGATAAGTGCGGAACTTAGCGGAACTGAGTAATTTTTTAAGATAAAATGTTGATAAAGATACATTAAGTAAACTTATAAATTAAGTTCTTTTGTATTTTTTATGAAATTAGTACTTTTGCCTGGGAATAGTCCTAGTAATTGTGAGTGGATTGAGAAAGTTAGATTTTCCCTATCTGATAAATATGACAATATTATTTTTCTAAAATATGAACACTGGAAACATAAAAATAAGAGTATCGATTTAGATTTGGAATTAGATAGATTGATAACTATATTAAATAATTGTAATCAAGATTATGTTATTTTTGCAAAAACGGCAGGTGTTGCTCTAACTCTTAAAGGAATTTATGAAGGGAAAATTAATCCTAAAAGATGCATATTTTTAGGAGTTCCAATTGTTTGGGCAAGACTTAATGATTTTAAAATAGATGATTGGTTTTTTAATTATGAGTATCCTACTCTATTTATTCAAAAAACTGGAGACCCTGCAATGTTTCATGATGAACTTAAAACTTATTTAAAGAATAAATCACTTAAAGATTATACTATTGTAGAAATGCTTGGAGAAGATATGAAGTATAATGAAGTAGATTTGATTAAAGATGAAATAATTAATTATCTTGATGATATTAAGGATTTGATTTATTGAAAGAGTTAATTTCATTATATTTATAATCTCTGCTCTACTTTAAATTATTATGAAGTTTAAGTTAGTCTCAAATTACAAACCTGCAGGAGGACAACCTGAAGCAATTTCTAAACTTGTTGAAGGATATTCTAAGTTTCCTATACAGACTCTTTTAGGAATTACAGGTAGTGGGAAAACTTTTGTTATGGCTAATTTGATTGAGAGAGTTCAAAAACCAACACTTGTTCTTGCTCATAATAAAATTCTTGCAGCTCAACTTTATCAAGAATTAAAGGAACTTTTTCCAGAGAATAGAGTTGAATATTTTATTTCTTATTATGATTATTATCAACCAGAGAGTTATATTCCTACAAGTGATACTTATATCGAAAAAGAGGCAACAGTTAATGAAGAGATCGAAAAGCTTAGACTAAGAGCAATGGCTTCAGTTTTATCTCGAGATGATGTAATTATTGTTGCATCAATTTCTTGTATTTATGGTGCAGGAAATCCTGAAGATTATCAGAATTTATCTATTAAATTAAATATTGGAGATAATATTCCTAGAAAGAAAATTATTGAAGGATTAATAGGAATGCAATATGTTAGAAATGATAAGATTATTGCACCAGGAAATTTTAGAGTTCGTGGAGATGTTTTAGATATTTTTCCAATTTATGATGAACAATTACTTCGAGTTGAGATGTTTGGAGAGACAATTGAGAATATTTTTGAGATTGATAAAGTAACAGGAGATAAACTACAAAGAATTGATGAAATTAAAATTTATCCTTCAAAGCAATTTGTTATACCTGAAGAAAAACAGAAAAAAGCTATTTCTTTTATTAAAGAAGAACTAAATGAAAGAGTTGGTGAATTAAAAGAACTTGAAGCGCAAAGACTTAAACAGAAAGTTAAGTTTGATTTAGAGATGATTGAAGAAATGGGATACTGTACCGGAATTGAAAATTATTCTAAATATTTTGATGGAAGAAAATCAGGGACTCCTCCCCATGTTTTGCTTGATTATTTTGGAGATGATTTTTTATTAATTATTGATGAGTCTCATCAAACTATTCCACAATCTAATGCTATGTATAAGGGCGATTATTCTCGTAAAAAAAACTTAATTGATTATGGATTCAGGTTACCTTCTGCATTTGATAATCGTCCACTTAAATTTCATGAGTTTGAGAAATATTTTAAACATACAGTTTTTGTTTCTGCAACTCCAGCTCAATATGAAATTGAAAATTCAGGACAGATAGTTGAATTACTTATTAGACCTACAGGACTTCATGATCCTGAAGTTGAAGTAAGACCAATTGAAGGACAGATTAAAGATTTGATTTCAGAGATTAAAAAAACTGCAAATGAAGGATTTAGAACTTTAGTTACAACTTTGACTAAGCGTATGGCTGAAGATTTGACAAATTACTTAGCAAAAGAAGGAATTAAAGTTAGATATATGCATTCTGATATTGATTCTCTTGATAGAATTGAACTTATTCGTCAATTGCGTTCAAGAGATTTTGATGTTTTAATTGGAATTAATCTTTTAAGAGAAGGTCTTGATATTCCTGAAGTTGCGCTTGTTACAATTTTAGATGCAGATAAAGAAGGATTTTTGCGTGATGAGAGAAGTCTTATTCAAACTATTGGTAGGGCTGCTAGAAATTCGAAGGGTAAAGTAATTCTTTATGCGGACAATATTACAGGTTCCATACAAAGAGCAATGCAAAAAACTAAAAATAGGAGAGAAACACAAATTCAATATAATAAAGAACATAAAATCACTCCACAAACAATTATTAAAAATGTTGCAAAGAAGACTCGAGAGATTAGAGGAGTAAAACATATGTCTAAAGATGATTTACATAAAAAGATTATCAATTTAGAAGCTGATATGAAGAAAGCTGCTCAAGATCTAGATTTTGAAAAAGCAATTGAGTTAAGAGATACAGTTGAAGATTTGAAGAGAGAAGAAGAATATATCAATAAATAGTGATAAGTTTTTCCTTTCTAGTGATAACTTATAAATCTTATAATTTCGAAGTTTAATATGAATCTTATTGATATGATAGAAAGAGAAAGAATTAGATTTGATGAAATTCCTATTACTGAGAGTCTAATGCTTAAAGATGAAACATTAAATAAATCTCTTTTTGTTGAAGAATATGTTAGAGAATGGCTTAATAGGTGTAATTTTCTACAGAAAATAAGAACTGCAGAACCAAATAAAAAAAGATTATATCTAGAAGAGAATGAAGGAGGGAGCATTCATGTTAGAAAAGGTGAAGGAATTCTAAAATTTGAATTCGATGATCTAATTTGTCATGATGGAATAAATTATGTTGTTGAAGTAAAATCTCAAAATTTGAATGGATATAAAAAAAAAATGCCATTTGTTCTTGAAGCTTCAAAACAATTATTTGGAAATAATAGTGGTGGGATTCTCTTATTTATGCCACTTTATAGAAATCCCTCAAAACAAGAAACAATTAATTCAATCAAAGAAGAATTTAATGGTGATGTTAATTTTGTTGATTTGAGATATACTAAAAAGGACTTTAAAGTTTTTTTCCAAAAAAAAGGATATATTGTAAGATAATCTTTAAGTAAATTTGAGATTAAACTTTATAAATCACTAGATAGTAGTATTAAATATGAACTTAACATTAACTTCAATGTTTAATAAATTATCTAGGTCTGAGGATCTTGATGAGATATTGAAATTATACCCTTATTTCTATCAAGCTTTAATAAATAAAAGTAAAAAAATCAATTCAGCTCCAGAACTTATAGAAAATGAGATTAGAATTCATGGATATAAAACTCTCCCAAATGATGCTGAAAACTTTTTTGATAATATGGAATGCTACTTAGAGTCTGATACTGTGAAATTGTTATTAATGAAAAATATTAACTTAAAACTTGATTTTATAAGACAAAATGATAAATTAGACAATATTTTATTGGATAAAGAGAATAATGGATGGTTAGAGAGTTATAGAATAGAAGACAAATTAGTTTTTTTGAATCCTAATATACCTATAGGTAAGAAAAAAATCCAAGTTTATTCTAATCCTATCTCTATTTCTAGAGACTATGATAAACACAATTCTAATAGTTCTGGGAATGCTTCAAAATTTTATCCTAAAATTAATCCCAAACTTATTGACATCCTAGGTTTCAATAATGGAGTTGGACATTTGTATATAACTAGTCCAGAAAGTATAATCTTTTTCTATCTAAAATTTCAAGAAGAAATTGGAATTACTAAAGATAAAAAACCTACAAAGTTTGTTAAAATTCATATAGGGAATGAAAGAAAAAATAAAAACTATAAACAAATGATTCATAGTTATCCTATTGATGAAGAAAGTATGAATAATTCTAAAATGAAGACTATCAAAAATATTATTGATTATAACTCTATAGATTATCAAATAGCTATCGCTAAAAATTTTAGGCTTTATCCGAAGTAGATTTATAAAGTTCAAATTTCTTTAATTATTATGATTCGTAAACTTGTACAAAAACAAATAATTCCTCACGAGAATTCTTTTCGTCAAGAATTAAATAAGA